>NZ_JACJEB010000010.1:0-215055 GCF_014163845.1 Shewanella sp. SR43-4
AAGGAGCGGTAGTTCAGTTGGTTAGAATACCGGCCTGTCACGCCGGGGGTCGCGGGTTCGAGTCCCGTCCGCTCCGCCAACTTAAGATGAAAGCCCTAGCAGAAATGCTAGGGCTTTTTTCGTTGCGCGATAAAAAGATAGGGCGATAAAAAGATAACAACTTAAAATCCCGCGGCGGTTCGTTGAAGTGACAAGGTTGCGAGATTATAGTGCATGGCCCCATCCATGGGTTGTTAGCCTCTTTATGAACAGACTGCGGCCTGTTTGTGTCACAAAAACTCACGGATTAAACCCGTCCGCTCCAGCAAAACAACGTAAGTAGAAGGCTTTTGCTGTAATGCAAAGGCCTTTTTTGTGCCTGTAATTTGGTCAAATAGGTAAAAAATATTAGCGAAGTTATCACTGATACACAGATTTTCAGTTGATGTTATCTATATCAGATAGACGGTATTGTACTGTGTTAACCGAGGACCTGTGGTACTTATATCAATAATCACCCGCGCATTTATCGATAATAGGCCTCATTTGCAATGTGAGGCCTTGGTCATTTATTTAAAAATTTATTGCATCACTTCATCTAATAAACGGTTTTAAGTCAGCTCTGTTCTATAAGGAATGCTGCTTTGTGCTCCGCTGCGTGTAACGGCTATTGATGAGGCTAAGTTAGCAAACATTACTGCATCTGTTAATGATTTTCCTTCGTCTAATGCCACCATTAGTGCACCGTTAAATGTGTCTCCGGCTGCAACCGTATCAATTGCATTAACTATGGGCGCAGGAATGATTTGTCCTTGGCCTTTTTCACTGACATAAGCGCCTTTACTTCCAAGTGTGATAATAACGGTATTAACGCCCTTATGATGAAGATCTTGTGCTGCTTTCTCTGCGCTTTGTTGATCGATAACCTCAATGCCAGTTAATGCAAAGGCTTCTGTCTCATTTGGGGTGATGATATCGATTAAGCGCAACAAATCATTACTCAGTTTAGCTGCTGGAGCTGGATTGAGTATGGTCGTGCAGTGATACTGCTTGGCGAGGATTAATGCCTGATGAACAGTGTCTAACGAGGTTTCTAGTTGGACTAGTACGTAATCTGCTTGAGCAAACAATGCTTGTTGCTGCTGAATGTGCTCCGCAGACAAATAGGCGTTAGCACCAGGTACAACTCCGATGCTATTCTCACCGTGTTGATTAACAAATATTACGGCAGTGCCGGTACTCTGATTAGCAATATCATAACAGCCACTTAAATTGATTCCATCAGCAGCCCAAGTTTTGCGCATTATTGCAGCGTTACTATCATCACCCAGAGCACAGATGAAATATACTTTCTGTTGAGGGTTACTCAATCTCCCTGCAGCCACAACTTGGTTTGCCCCTTTGCCACCAAGTTCTAGCCGATATTGCTGACTAATCAACGTCTGCCCAGCTTGGGGTAACTCATTAAATGTTAGAACATGATCGGCATTAGCACTGCCGACAACTAATAAAGTACTCATGTTTATCCTTAGTTGCCACGCCGATCTAGTTGAATCGGCATGGCATGAGTTCGTTAGTAATCGTTTAAACGCTCAATAATAAAGTCTACAAAACCCGTTCGGTTTATATTAAACAAGACTTTGGCATTATGTGGATTGTTGGTTAATTGATATCGATCAACCACTGTCATACCTTGGGTATATTGCCCTTTAGTTTCAATGCCAACCCAGCAATCAACAGCGGTAAACAATGATGGATTGAGTAACCATGCTATGGTGCAAGGATCATGTAATGGTGCACCTGTGAAACCCCATTTAGGGTCACGATGGTAAATCATAAAGAAGTCGAGCAGTTCGGCGACGCATTTGGCTATTGGGTTGTTGATTGCTCTGATACGTTCAATATCTTCATCCATGATTTGTGCTTCGTGGGTTACATCGAGTCCGCACATCACAATCGGTAAGCCAGATTTGAATACCATGTCAGCAGCTTCTGGGTCGACAAAAATATTAAACTCTGCCGCAGGAGTCCAATTGCCCACACCTGCTGCACCGCCCATCAGTACGATACTATCTATGTTGGAATGTAATTCAGGGTGTGCAGCGAGAAACAGGGCAATATTAGTTAACGGTCCTGTAGGAACGAGGGTGACGGGGTGCTTGCTGCCACGCACCTTATCGGCCATTAGTTCAATAGCGGTTTGTTGTACTGGTGCAAATGCCGGATCGGGAAGTTTTGGCCCATCAAGACCACTTTCACCGTGAACGTTGTCAGCAATAATAAGCTCGCGAGCTAATGGTTTCGGAGCGCCACTTGCAACCGGAATATCATGTCGGCCTAATAGGGTAAGTACGCGCAATGCATTGTTTAAGGTCTTTTCTGGTGTTTGGTTACCGGCACTCGTGGTAATGGCCAACACATCAAGTTTTGCTGAACTTAGTGCTAAAATAAGTGAGATGGCATCGTCATGACCGGGATCGCAGTCGAGAATAACAGGACGTTTCATGGATAATTTCCTTATTCAATAAGAAGGTATAATGTACCACTATCATTGTTGTTGGCTTAATGCTTAAAAAGTAAAATGTGATCTAAAATACCATGGCATAGTGGTTAAGATAATCGAGCCGCAGTAACTTGCCTTAGCTCATGAGTTGTTGCAAATCTCTCAATGTAATTTGTCATTAACCATGCCGTGATGGATGGGTTGTTTTACGCTACAGTGTGGTTTTATTAAGTAGGTAGGATTATGAATTGTCGTTTAGGTTGCGGTGCTTGCTGTATTGCGCCTTCTATTACTAGTGCAATACCGGGAATGCCAAATGGCAAACCTGCAGGGGTGCGTTGTATCCAATTAAATGATGCTAACTTATGTATGATATTTGGTCAGCCAGAGCGTCCAGAGGTATGCGCTGAGTTTAGTGCAAGTATCGATGTATGTGGTACTAGCAATGATCAAGCTTTATGGTTGATCACTGATTTAGAGTCATCAACATGTTAATCTGCACTTATTATTTATTTTGGATATTTTAGACCATGCAACTAACCCGATATACAGATTTTGGTATCCGCATTTTAATGTATCTTGCTGTGCAATCTGAACGCGAAACTTTGTTTCGAATTGCCGAAGTCACCAGTGTATTTGATCTTTCTTCAAATCATGTGGCAAAGATAATCCATCAATTAGGCAAGATGGGATATTTGCAAACGGTCAGAGGCAAGAGTGGTGGTTTTAGATTGGCAAAGCCAGCCGATGAGGTGTTAATAGGGCAATTGGTTCGTGATTTAGAGCACTCATTAGCGCCTATCGATTGTGAGTCACCATATTGCCGCTTTACACCAATATGCCGATTAAAAGGCGTGTTAGCGCAGGCTGTTTCAGCTTATTTAGTGGTGCTTGACCAATACACATTAGCAGATATTGTCGCGAATAAATCAGAAATTCTAGCAACGTTACCAGACTTATCTATCTCAGTGTTGCAGGTGGAGTAGCTTGAGTTGATAAAGCAACATTGAGATCATCAAATAATTGAGATGTTGGTAGTAATGTAATGCCATTGTCATTTAAACGAGCCAAATTAGCGTTCAGAAATCGGATGGTTTCAGGATAAGGATGGGCAATAGCAATCAGCTTACCTTGTTGTTTTGATTGTGTAATTATCAGTTGGAACTGTTTTTCAAGCGCTCGCTCACTAGTGTCGTTATCTAAAAATATCTGTCTTCTCATTGATGGCACACCAAGCTGCATCGCCTTGTTGCTAGCTTTAGTATATTTAGTCGTAAAGCTGTCGATAAAAAACAGTTGTCGCTCTTTTAAACTCTGCATTACCCATAACATCGGCTTATCCATTTGAGTCAGTAAGCTGCCCATATGATTATTAGCCCCTTTCGCAAACGGAATATTAGCGAACGCACTTTGTAACTGTTGTTTAATTTGCGCTTCAGTCATGTCGTTGGTTAATCCTCCCGGCCCTAATGCTTTACCATTTAAGGCTTGCATTGGCAGGTGCAACATAATTTCATGGCCTTTGTTGAAACCATCAGTGGCCAGCTTTTTTCCTAGCGGAGTATGCGGTAATACCGATAAAGTGATGGCATTGGGTAATAACAATGCGGCTTCGTCAGTTGAACGATAACCTATATCGTCAATGATAATGGCTAGTTTGGCTGCCGTGGCAGGCACGATGCTACAGAGGCTGAGTAAGATAAATAGTAGATTGCGCACGAATTTGACTTATCTAGTTGGGTGAGTTTAATTGTTCAATGACATGCATAACAAGACGATTATAAACACAGTTACATAGCTTGATATAGCATTTGTTAAGGCAGTGCTACTGAATAGCGCCGTGCAGTGTTATTTTATATCTGCTATTACTTATCCGTGAGCCGATTTTATATCGCGTTTTGTTAAGCTTAACGGCAATAATAAGCCGGATCGACGGCCTTACCTTTGTTGCGAATTTCGAAGTACAGTCCTGGCTCACTTTGTCCGCCTGAACGACCGACAAGTGCAATAGACTCACCCGTTTTGACCATGTCGCCAGGTTGTCTTAATAATGTTTGGGCGTGACCATAGAGGCTCATATAGCCCTTACCATGATCAATCACTAACACCATACCAAAACCTCGTAGCCAGTCGGCATAAATGACTTTACCTGATGCAACCGCATTGATATTTTGTCCTTCTGGCGCCGAAAGTACTGTGCCTTTCCAAACAATCTG
Organism: Shewanella sp. SR43-4; assembly: GCF_014163845.1. Classification (NCBI taxonomy): domain Bacteria; kingdom Pseudomonadati; phylum Pseudomonadota; class Gammaproteobacteria; order Alteromonadales; family Shewanellaceae; genus Shewanella; species Shewanella sp. SR43-4. Next base: position 4,699 of record NZ_JACJEB010000010.1, read on the forward strand.
TCCTGAGCGACTGCTGCCAAAGCGTTTACTCACTCTACCTTTGGTTGGCCATGTTAATTTGGCTTTTTGATTCAATAACCCATCCATTGTTGGGTTAGATTTGGCGGCGACCATGGCTTGTTGCACGATGCGCTTTAAACTTGCCTCTTCTATTTGCAGTTGTTCTAATTCTGCGCCTTTACTCGATAAGGTGCGCTGTAATTGAGTCAGAGTTTGCTGGCGTTGACCTTGCTCTTTGGTTAATTGCAGTGCTTGTTGTTTTTGATCTATCACTAAAGCATTGAGTTTTTGCTGCGCAGTGACTTGTAGTTGTTTTACTTTATTAAGGTCAATACTGGTTTGCTTCAGCTGCTGGATAGCGTCTATACGGGCATTATTCAGAAATTGATAATACGCCAGCATACGTTCAACCGTGGCTGGATTTTGCTGGTTAAGCATCATCTTGGTGTAATCATGATTACCGGCTAAATAAGCACTCGATAATTGTTTTGATAAGGTGTCTTGCTGACTTAGTTTCAGTTTAGCTAAGTCAATTTGTTGTTTATCCAGCTCTTTAAGTTTGATGTTAACCTCAGACAATGCCTTTTGTGATTGATTAACTTGTTGAGCGGCTTTTGCAATCGCTTTTTCATCACTTTTAAGCAGTGAAATGAGCTTCTCGCGTTGCTTCGAGGTATCTTTAAGGGAGTTTTGTTGTTGGTTTATTTGCGCTTGGATAGACTTCAAAGCCGATTGGCGTGAAGACAAATCGGCACTAGTTGCCGTAAATGAGAAGATTAGAAAGCCAGCAATAATGCTGGCTTTAACAAATAAACGAGTTATCACGAGTTAATGTTTACTCTTTAAGGTCAATGATACAGCGTCCACTCATTTCTTTCGGGATGCTTTGGCCCATTAAGGTTAACATAGTTGGCGCAATATCGCTCAAACGTCCACCATCTTTTATTACCGCATCACGGCCGACATAAACGAAGGGCACTAAGTTACTGGTGTGAGCTGTAAATGCTTGTCCATTAGACAGATCTGTCATCTTCTCCGCATTACCATGATCGGCAGTAATCAAGCATTCGCCATCAACTTTAGCTAAGGCTTCAACAACTCGACCGATACAAGCATCAACGGCTTCACAAGCTTTAACTGCAGCATCAAACTTACCGCTATGGCCTACCATGTCACCATTTGGATAGTTACAAATAACCACATCATATTTATTTGATTCAATTGCGGCGACCAATTTGTCGGTTAATTCAGTTGAACTCATTTCAGGTTGTAAATCGTAAGTTGCGACCTTAGGTGACTCAATTAAAATGCGATCCTCGCCTTCAAATGGCTCTTCTTTACCGCCATTAAAAAAGAAGGTCACATGGGCATATTTTTCAGTTTCTGAAATGCGTAACTGAGTTTTATGCAGATTTTGCAGGGTTTCACCTAAAGTATTCACTAAATCACTCGATGGATAGGCTACTGGAGCCTTAATATCAGCCGCGTAATCAGTTAGCATCACAAAGTTAATTTTTGGTGTTTTATTACGTACAAAACCGTCAAAATCTGGGTTGACAAAGGTGCGAGTAATTTGACGAGCACGATCTGCGCGGAAGTTCATAAAAATGAGCGCATCGTTATCGTTAAGTTCAGCAGCCTCGCCTTGAGCATCAACAATCACAGATGCAGCAACAAACTCATCATTTTCGTCACGAGTATAGGCCGCTTCAAGTGCTTCAGGCGCAGAAGCATAGGTAAACTTGCCTTTACCTTCAGTGATTAACTCGTAGGCTTGCGATACTCGATCCCAACGGTTGTCGCGATCCATCGCAAAGTAGCGACCAATAAGCGATGCGGTACGGCCATGACCTAATTCAGCAAATAGTTCATCAAAATGAACCAAGCTATTTTTAGCACTACGAGGCGGTGTATCTCGGCCATCTAAAAAGGCATGCAAGTACACTTTAGTCGCGCCGCGTTCAATAGCCATGCGACACATTGCTTCAATGTGTTCTTCATGGCTGTGTACACCACCGGCAGACAACAGCCCCATAATGTGCACCGCACCATTTGCGGCAATGGCTTTGTCTACTGCATTGCTAAGCGCAGGATTTTGTTCAAACTCATGATCGGCAATCGCTTTGCTGATGCGAGTGAGCTCTTGATACACGATGCGGCCTGAGCCGATATTGATATGGCCAACTTCAGAGTTACCCATTTGACCATCAGGCAAGCCGACGTCGATACCAGAACCCGAAATAAGACTGTGAGCATATTGTGCATTGAGCTTATCTAAAACAGGAGTCTTAGCATGAAAAACCGCGTTATCTTGCGTGTTTTCACTATAACCCCAGCCATCAAGGATAAGTAATGCGAGTGGACGTTTCTTTGTCATTATGCAAATACCTTTAAGTTGGAAATAGAAGAGTTAGAAAATTTCAATTGTATGAATATTACTACTTATCGATAGTGTGCAAAAGGCATATAGGTTTGAAGATATAACCAAAGCTGCTGATAACGAGGGGCGAGTCACGAATAACTCAGCGTAAAGCGTTTATTTTCGGTGTTTCTTTAATGAAAACTGCCGAGCAAAACGATATACTCGGGCCATCTCATCTTAGTCATCGTCAGAGAAATCAGTAATTATGCAAGAATATATGGAATTTTTTAAAGCGAACCCAATGTTAAGTTTAGCGTGGGTCGGCTTGTTTGTAGCGCTTGTTGTTAGTGTCATTAAATCTGGTACATCAAAAGTGAAGCACGTTAGCCATCAAGAGCTAACACTCATGGTAAATAAGCAAGATGCTAAAGTTGTTGATGTGCGTGGAAAAGAAGAATTTAAAAAAGGTCATATTGTTGATGCGCTTAATGTGACCTTGTCTGAAATAAAAAATAATCAAGTCACTAGCCTTGAAAAGTTCAAAACCAGCCCCATTATATTAGTATGTAACTCAGGTATGACATCGTCACAAGCCGCTCAACTTCTTACTAAACAAGGATTTGAGAATGTGTTTAACCTTAAGGGTGGCATGGGTGAATGGCAGGGTGCTAATTTACCCGTAGTTAAAAGCAAGCGTTAATATGGTTGCTTAATTGTATTCAGTGTTAATGCATTTGGGTATGAATTAACACTGTTTATTATCAAGATCTTGCTCGTTATGATTTATCGAGCTGGATCAACTTTACGGGATAGCACTAATGTTAGATTAATTCTTTATACATTAAGTGTGACAGCCCAACACAATTAGCTTCACAGAAAAGCTAAATAACATTGATAGGTAGGAAATTATGGCTGAAGTAGCAAACAACGAAGCACAAGCACCACAGTTCAACATTCAGCGTATTTATACAAAGGATTTGTCTTTTGAAACGCCAAATAGCCCTGCTGTTTTCCAGAAAGAATGGAACCCAGAAGTAAAATTGGATTTAGATACTCGTAGCAACAAGCTGTCAGATGACACATTTGAAGTTATCTTATCGTTAACTGTTACTGCTAAAAATGGCGAAGATACTGCCTTTTTATGTGAAGTTCAGCAAGCGGGTATTTTCTCAATCGTTGGCTTAACTGAACAACAACTTGCCCATTCTTTAGGCGCATATTGCCCTAACGTATTATTCCCGTACGCACGTGAATTAGTCGGTAACTTAGTTGGTCGTGGTACTTTCCCACAACTGAATCTTGCTCCAGTTAACTTTGATGCACTATTTGCTCAGTACGTTCAACAGCGCCAAGCTGCTGCAACTGAAGCAGCAACTGCATAATTTATGAATAATGCTGCCGAAATTACGGTATTAGGGGCGGGGTCTTATGGCACCGCCCTTGCTATTTCTTTAGCCAGTAACGGTCATAAGACATTGCTTTGGGGTCACGATCCTAAGAGCATGCAAGTGTTAGCTGACAGTCGCTGTAACGAGCGTTTTCTTCCTGGTATCCAGTTCCCCGATTCTTTAGCAATCGAACCGGATTTAGGCAAAGCACTCGCGGCAAGCAAAAATATCTTAGTGGTTGTGCCCAGCCATGTGTTTGGTGATGTACTAAAACAAGCAAAGCCATTACTGCGAAAAGATGCACGGATTGTATGGGCAACCAAAGGCTTAGAGCCTGAAACTGGTCGTTTATTGCAAGATGTTGCACGTGAGCAATTAGGTGAACAATATCCATTAGCGGTATTGTCAGGGCCTACGTTTGCTAAAGAGCTAGCCGCAGGCTTACCGACAGCTATTTCTGTAGCGGGTACTTGCCCCGAGTTTACTCATGATTTGGTCGAACTACTTCATAGCCCTAAACGTCTGCGTGTATACGCAAATGACGACTTTACTGGCATACAATTAGGTGGTGCGGTTAAAAACGTCATTGCTATTGGTGCAGGTATGTCAGATGGTATTGGTTTTGGTGCTAATGCACGTACAGCATTAATTACCCGCGGTTTAGTCGAACTTAGCCGTTTAGGTGTTGCGCTCGGCGCAGATGCCTCAACCTTTATCGGCATGGCGGGTTTAGGTGATTTGGTATTAACTTGTACCGATAATCAATCGCGTAACCGTCGTTTTGGCTTAGCTTTAGGTCAGGGAAAAGACGTGATCACCGCGCAAGAAGAAATTGGACAAGTGGTTGAAGGCTACCGCAATACCAAAGAAGTGTTTACCTTGGCTAAACGCCTTGGGGTAGAAATGCCGATTACCGAGCAAATTTATCAGGTGCTTTATCAAGGCAAAGCGCCAATTGAAGCTGCTAAAGAGTTACTTAGCCGTGAAAAAACGTCTGAAACACTCAAAAAATAGTGTCACACAGAAGCTAAGTTAATCGTGAGTAGTAACAAAAAAGGATGCTAAAATAGCATCCTTTTTTGTATTTGATGTTTATCAGTTAACTATTAAACAACCAATTGAAACAGTGTGGAGTAAAACGTGAAACATCATGACGTAATCATTATCGGTGCCGGTGCGGCAGGACTAATGTGTGCTGCGACAGCGGGCTATAGAGGTCGTGATGTGTTGGCGTTAGATAACGCCAAACAAGCTGGTAAAAAAATTCTTATCAGCGGTGGCGGGCGTTGCAATTTCACTAACCAAAAAGTGGAGCCGCACCAGTTCATTTGTGGCAATCCGCACTTTGTTAAATCGGCATTAGCGCGCTATCGATCAAGTGACTTTATTGACTTGGTTGAACGTCATGGCATTGAATACCATGAACGTGATCATGGACAATTATTTTGTAATGACTCCGCTAAAGACATAGTCACCATGTTAATGACCGAGTGCGAATGGGCCGGGGTCAAGGTTCAGCTGCGTACTGAGATTTTATCGGTCAACAAAACCGATACCGGATTTACCTTAAGCACCTCTAATGGCGACTTTAGTTGCGGATCACTGGTTATTGCCACTGGTGGCTTATCCATGCCCAAATTAGGTGCTACGCCTTATGGTTACAAGCTTGCAGAGCAATTTGGTTTAAAGGTTCTGCCGACCAGTGCTGGTTTGGTACCTTTTACTTGGCATGCCGAACAAAAAGTCCGTTTTGAGCCGTTATCGGGTATTGCTGTACCAACCACAATTACCGCGCAAGATGGCACCCAGTTTAGCGAAGCCTTATTATTTACTCATCGCGGCTTATCAGGCCCCGCGGTACTGCAAATTTCAAACTACTGGCAGCCAGGTGAAGCCATTTCTATCAATTTATTACCGGGTGAAAACGCGTTAGACAAAATTGAATTTGCACTGAAACATCATCCGAAACAAAGCTTGCGTAATACCCTGAGCCAATGGTTACCTAAACGCTTGGTCGATGCGCTGTTTGAAGAGTCGCTATTAGATAAAGCGCTAAATCAACTGGGGCACGGCGAGCGTGAAAAGTTAGCAAACGAATTAAATAACTGGTCAATTATTATGAATGGCACAGAAGGTTACCGCACCGCAGAAGTGACTTTAGGTGGTGTTGATTCTAATGAGCTGTCATCTAAAACCATGCAAGCTAACAAAGTACCAGGATTGTATTTTATTGGTGAAGTAATGGATGTAAGTGGTTGGTTAGGCGGGTTTAATTTTCAATGGGCCTGGTCATCCGGTGTCGCGGCAGGGTTGGCGGTTTAGATTTGTGTAGAGACAATAAAGTTTGCCCGTAAGCACTAAAGTTTGCCCATAGTGGCTTTTGAGACAATGTTTTTTCTGGGTGGAATATATCTGCATATGTTTTAAATAATTGTTAACGATAACAATAGCCGCATTTTTTGCTAAACCGATTCATTGAACTGGATCGGTTTTTTTATAACTCAAGCTTGTATATGTAAATAATCATATATACACTCAGGTGTATATTTTGTATTGCGTGTTAGTGAGTCAACAATGAAAAAGAAAACGGTGTTGTTTCTCTGTACTGGCAATTCGGCGCGCTCGCAAATGGCTGAAGCCTTACTAAGAAGTAGAGCTGCGGATCTATTTGATGTATTTAGTGCTGGCACGCAGCCTGAAGATATTGACCAAAGGGCCATTGACGCTATAGCTCGCTTTGGCGCTGACACTCGGGGTTTGGTGTCTAAAAAGTTACAAACCTTTGCTGGTAAAACATTTGATTACGTGATTACCCTTTGTGACAAAGCCAATAACGAATGTCGTAGTTATCCTGGCGCGGGTAAGCAACTGGCGTGGGACTTTCCTGATCCTAAAAATCGCGCAGGTGAACAAGCATTTTTGACCACCTTAAATGACATCAACAACCGCCTGACGATGTTTTTGTCAGTGGAGCAACCAACTACAGAGCCAATGTCGCTAGAGACTCAGTCTGCATTGAATGCCGCTGAATTCTCCAGTATTGATCCCCTCGCGTTTTATAAATGCCTTACCGATGACATTCGCTTAAAAAGCTTAATGTTGACCCATTACCACGGTGAATTGTGTGTGTGTGAGCTAATGGCAGCGCTCAATGAAGATAGCCAACCTAAGGTGTCGCGTAATTTAGCCTTGTTAAAAAAGGCTGCGATTATTAGCGACAGAAAAAATGGTCAATGGGTGTTTTATCGCATTAATCCTAACTTACCTCTATGGGCCAAATCAGTAATAGCACAAACCACCGAAAACAACCTTGGGTTGATTATGTCGTCATTACAACGATTAGACATTATGCAAAATAGGCCTAATAAGGTGAGCTTTTGTCGCTAGTCTGATGTTGTCATTTTAAGAATACGTTGTGGTATACCTCGTGGTTTGGAGTCATTTGTATGGGAACGTTCGAACGGTTTTTATCGGTATGGGTTGGCTTAAGCATGTTGGCCGGAGTGTTGTTAGGTTTATGGCAGCCCGAGGTCTTTCAGGCTATCGCTAATCTTGAAATCGCCCACGTTAACTTGGTTGTTGCGGTGTTTATTTGGGTGATGATTTATCCAATGATGGTGCAAATTGATTTTTCGGCAATGAAAGATGTAGGTAAAAACCCTAAGGGATTATTACTCACCATTGTCATTAATTGGTTAATTAAACCCTTTACCATGGCAGCATTGGGCTGGTTGTTTTTTAAGGTGCTGTTTGCCGATTTGGTCGACCCTGCATCTGCGCAAGAGTATATCGCAGGGATGATTTTATTAGGCGTTGCACCTTGTACCGCAATGGTGTTCGTGTGGTCGCAATTAACTAAAGGTGATGCGAACTACACATTAGTGCAAGTGTCAGTTAATGACGTAATTATGATTTTTGCCTTTGCGCCAATTACTGCATTATTACTGGGTGTAAGCGATATTCAGGTGCCATGGGAAACCTTGCTTATATCGGTATTACTGTATGTGTTGTTGCCATTATTGGCCGGTGTGACAACGCGTTACTTGCTTAATCGTCGTCATGGCTTAGCAGCTGTTAACTCATTTTTGGCCAACTTAAAACCGTGGTCGATTATCGGTTTACTGGCCACAGTGGTGTTGTTGTTCGGTTTTCAAGCTGAAGTGATTGTGTCAGATCCGCAAACCATTGGCTTAATTGCCATACCACTAGTTATTCAAACGTACGGTATTTTTATTATTGGGTACATAGCAGCTAAATGGCTGAAATTAGCCCATAACATCGCCGCCCCAGCTTGTTTAATTGGTACATCTAACTTTTTCGAGCTAGCTGTCGCTGTGGCGATATCGTTATTTGGGCTGCACTCAGGAGCTGCGTTGGCTACGGTTGTAGGGGTATTAGTTGAAGTGCCGGTGATGTTATCGCTGGTGGCCATTATCAATCGGACTCAACATTGGTTTAACCATTAATTAAGTCAGTTTGTGAATTCGGCTTTGTGAATCAATTTATGAACATATTTTGAAGTTACTTGTTGGAGTTAACCATGCAAGCTCATCCTTATGATGTTTTAGCGTTAGATAATGGCGCCAAGCTGATTTTTACCCCGTGTCCTGGTACCAAAGATGAAGCATTAGCTGCGTCAGTTGCCACATTAAAGGCGGCGGGTGCAAAAATGCTAATCACTTTGATGTTTGATGACGAAATGGTGCGTAATAAAGCGGAGGATTTACCCGCAGAATGTGCCTCACAGGCTATTACTTGGGTGCAATTTCCCATTGCTGATGATGCTGCGCCAGGGCAAGCGTTTGAAACTCAGTGGTTAGCCCATAAACTCCAGATTATTGAATTGCTGAATAACCGAAGCGCTATTGCAGTGCATTGTAAAGGCGGTTCGGGCCGCACGGGATTAGTCATTGGTCTGATATTAGTAAGCTTAGGCTGGCCTAAAGATAAAGTGATTAATGCAGTGCAAACTCTGCGACCCAAGGCGCTGACTCATCCGGTTCAGCGTGAATATTTTGATGCATTTAATGGTTAGCATGTAGTGACTAACCTTTAACATTACCACTTAAAAATCAGAGCAAGCTTAGGACACCATTATGACAATAAAAATAGGCATTAACGGTTTTGGCCGTATGGGACGTTTATCAATGCGTGCGGCGTATGATTGGGACGATGTTGAAATTGTGCACATTAATGATCCCGCTGGCGATGCTGCTACCCTTGCGCACTTAATGACCTTTGATTCAGTTCATGGTCGTTGGCATCATGAAGCGACACATGATGGTGATGCCATAGTGATTAACGGTAAAGCTATTCCTTGCAGTCGTAATGTGGCCACCCAAGACACTGATTGGTCAAAATGCGATGTAGTGATTGAAGCCTCCGGCAAGATAAAAACCAAAGTCTTGCTACAAGCTTACTTAGATCAAGGGGTCAAAAGAGTTGTAGTAACCGCGCCGGTTAAAGAAGACGGCGTGCTCAATATTGTGATGGGCGTAAATGAGCATTTATACGATAAAGCGATTCATCCAATCGTAACGGCAGCTTCTTGTACCACCAATTGTTTAGCGCCTGTGGTAAAAGTGATCCACGAAAAAATAGGCATTAAACATGGCTCGATGACCACTATTCATGACATTACTAACACCCAAACGATTTTAGATGCACCGCATCAAGATTTACGCCGCGCCCGTGCGTGTGGCATCAGTTTAATTCCAACCACCACCGGCTCTGCTACTGCTATTACTCATATTTTTCCTGAATTGAAAGGCAAGTTAAATGGCCATGCGATTCGGGTGCCGCTAGCCAATGCATCGCTTACCGATTGTGTGTTTGAAGTGGCTCGAGGCACAACGGCAGAAGAAGTAAACCAGCTTTTGAAGCAAGCAGCTGATAGCGAACTTAAGGGGATTATGGGTTATGAAGAGCGCCCATTAGTGTCGGTCGATTATAAAACCGATCCACGCTCAAGTATTATCGATGCCTTATCGACTATGGTGGTTAATGATACCCAAGTTAAGCTGTATGTGTGGTACGACAATGAGTGGGGTTACGCTAACCGCACCGCTGAGCTTGCGCGCAAAGTAGGTTTGGCGGACAAGGAATAAGCTAACATGGGGCTGTTAACTTTCAGTACATTGCCATCTCACATTAAGCAATATCTAATAATCACTGGTAATTATTGGGCATTTACCTTAACCGATGGTGCACTGCGTATGCTGGTGGTGCTGTATTTTCATCAGCTAGGTTACAGCCCGTTCAATATCGCGATGTTGTTTTTGTTTTATGAGATTTTTGGCGTCGTCACTAATCTTGTCGGTGGTTGGCTAGGGGCAAGGCTTGGCTTAAATAACACCATGAACATTGGCTTAGGGTTACAAATAGTTGCGCTAGCTATGTTGGCCGTACCAGCGGACATGTTGACCATAATGTATGTCATGGTTGCGCAAGCCTTGTCGGGTATTGCTAAAGACCTCAATAAAATGAGCGCCAAGAGTGCGATTAAAATGTTGGTGCCTAGTGATGCGCAGGGCAAGTTGTATCAATGGGTGGCCATTCTTACTGGATCTAAAAATGCGTTAAAAGGACTGGGGTTCTTTTTAGGTGGCATTTTGCTCACGCTATTTGAATTTCGCGGTGCAGTGCTGTTGATGGCAGCCTTATTAGCTTGTGTGTGGGTGATGAGTCTATTGAGCTTAAAAGCGGATTTAGGCAAAGCGAAAAACAAACCTAAATTTATCGATATTTTTTCCAAAAGTCCGGCGATTAATTTGTTGTCGGCAGCACGAATGTTTTTGTTTGGTGCTCGAGATGTATGGTTTGTGGTGGCGTTACCAGTGTTTTTAGCGGTGACATTTGAATGGGATCATTGGTGGGTGGGCGGTTTTATGGCGAGTTGGGTGATTGGCTACGGCATCGTCCAGTCATTTGCGCCTTATGTTACTGGTAAAAAACATGGCAAAGTACCAACAGGACGCGCAGCCTTTGTATGGGCTGGCTACTTATTACTTATTCCTGCTGCTATTGCTCTTGCGTTGCACTTTAACTTTTATATCCACGTGACATTAATTGCCGGATTAATGCTATTTGGCGCTGTGTTTGCCATTAACTCGTCACTGCACAGTTATCTGATTGTTAGTTATGCAGGTCATGATGGCGTGTCACTTGATGTGGGATTTTATTACATGGCCAACGCCATGGGACGTCTTATCGGCACCGTTCTTTCGGGGTTGGTGTATCAAATATACGGTTTAGAAGCTTGTTTGTGGATATCGAGTGGCTTTATAGCGCTAGCAACATTAATATCATTTAAGCTGCCGTATACGTTGTAATGCTTGGTGTTATTCTGGCGGCGCTTATGTTGATTCTTTTTCATTGCTCCTTTCGATACTGGTTCGCTAGTATCTGAAACTCTTACCGGAAACATCGGTAAAAAGTGCCTACAAGTCTGTGGCTCTTCCATAGCTCATTTTTCGATATGAAATTAAATTCTTTATAATCATAGCTTTAATTTTTTATTTACTGTTGGCACGATGTTGGCATTAGTAAAAACATAGTCGTTGTGTAAATGGTTAATTCTCAGATGGTTAGGTATGAGGTCGATATCAAAAGGATTAGCACATCACGCACCATACTGTAAATCGTACACCAAGGAGGTTTTTATGTTGGGCTGGACATTAATGTTTTTAGTTATAGCCGTTATAGCAGGACTATTGGGTTTTACTGGTATTGCTGGAGCCGCAGCAGGGATCGCCAAAATTATTTTCTTCATCTTTATTGTATTACTGGTGATTTCATTATTATCCAGTGCGATTAGAGGTAAAGGTCCCCGAGCATAGTAGGTAACCTGAGCTCTGAAGCCGAGTTAAGGTTAGCGACAAAACGTTATTCGATTACAACCATCATCTAGGAGATGAATATGAAATTATTAAAATTACTGACAATGGCAAGTTTAATGGTGTTTTTAACGGCTGGTTTATCAGCATGTTCAGACAACAAAGCTGAGAATGCTGGTGAAAAAGTGGATGAAATGATCCAAGATGCTGGTAATGCTGTTGAAGATGCATGTGAAGATGTAAAAGAAGGCATGAAGTCAGAAGATCCAGACTGTTAAATACAGTGCAATCTGATTAACTATTTAATCCGTTCAGAGCCGTTAGGTTATTAACGTAAAGTACATTGATGTCAAAGGTCACGACTTGTTTAAACTCATATAAGTCAATGTGGAATGCTTAAGAGCGTGGCGCGAAGTGATTAGATAGTTATAGTGATAAGTATTGTCTTAAGCAGCACTCATGTGCTGCTTTTTTTAAAAAAGGAGGACCACAATGCTCACCCGTATCCATATTAAATATTATTATACCCTTGGTACGTTATTGGCTGCGTGCTTATGTGTGGCGCTTCCTTATGTGTTACTTAAGCTTGTTTTTGCGTGGCTTGCATTATCTTTAGGCTTGGTGAGTTCGGCGTATTGGTTTAATAGTGCAGGTATTTTCCGTAAACGCCAAGATGGCAGTATTCCTTGGTATATAGGTTGGAGCTTTATTCCGTTTTTATTGGGTTGCCAGCTATATAACGCCTGGGCGAGAAAAAATGACAAAGTTCCTGCAATACAAAAAATTGATAAGCAGCTGTATTTAGCCTGCCGGTTGTTTTCGGGCGATATTGACCGACTTAAGCATGAGAAAATTGATGCTATTTTAGATGTTACTGCAGAATTTGATGCATTAGAGTGGACTCTGGTTGATGAAAATATTGCCTATTTAAATATTCCGGTATTGGATCACAGCGTACCTAGCGTCGCACAGTTAAATCAAGCGATTAATTGGTTACATAACCAAGTCAGTAATGGCAAAAATGTCGTAGTACATTGTGCATTAGGTCGAGGGCGTTCGGTGTTAGTGCTAGCCGCTTACTTAGTGTGCCGTGAGCAAAATCGTAATGTTAATGATGTGCTGAAATCTATCAGTAGTATTCGTCAAACCGCGCGGTTAAATAAATGGCAGTTAGCGGCCGTCGAAAAAATGCATCGCCTGAATCAAATTCATATCCATAAACGTGCTTGGTTGATTGTGAACCCAGTGTCAGGTGGCGGTAAGTGGCATGATGAAGCCGATCATATAACTCAAACCTTGAGCGATTATTTTCAGCTTGAAGTCTTATATACCACTAAAGACAAGTCTGCGGTGCAACTAACCGAACATGCCAAAAAACAGGGTGCTGATATTATTGTTGCTTGTGGTGGAGATGGCACAGTTAACGAGGTTGCATCGGTGATTGTCGACAGTGATATTTATCTAGGTATTATTCCTATGGGCACCACTAATGCACTTAGTCACACCTTGTTTGGTATCACCAGTAAGTTAGTACCGGTATCGCAAGCGCTTGATATTTTGATTCAAGGTTATTCTCAGCGCATAGATACTGCCATGTGTAATGAGCAATTGATGTTGTTGCTAGCGGGCTTGGGCTTTGAGCGGAAAATGATACAGAAAGCCGATCGCGACCGCAAAAATGAGCTCGGACAGTTGGCTTACCTTAATGGTTTGTGGGAGGCGATAGATGAAAATCAGCCTTTGTCGATGAAATTACAGCTTGATAGTGGTGACATTCAAATGATTAACACCACGAGTTTAGTGATTGCCAATGCGGCGCCATTCACCAGTGTATTAGCCCAAGGAAATGGTGAACCCAATATTACCGATGGTTTGTTAGACATTACTTGGATTGAGTCCAGTGAGACATCACCACAACAATTATTGAGTATGACCGAGCTATTATTTGCCGGATTAACAGGCGAGCGTGAAGATGATCAGCAGAGTGGAATTCATCATGAGCAAGCTAAGACGATTCAGTTGAGCACGGACTCGTTGTGCAAATATGTTATTGATGGTGAGTTATTTGAGTCTGAAGATTTATGCATCAAGGTTAAACCTAAGTCATTAAATGTGTTGCTGCCTCAAGCGAGCAAACACATTTAATCACTTAGCACGCTGTTAAGGTTCGTCAGGACTCGTTTGGTCTTGGTATTTACTTAACTTGTTATAAAGGGTTTTAACGCTGATACCTAATTGTTTTGCAGTTTCATTTTTATTGCCCATAGATTCATCAAGGGCCTGATAAATTGCAGCTTTTTCTAGTTCGTCGAGGCGCATGCCCACAGGTATTTGTACGCCGTCAGTTAACGGCTCTGTTGAAGGTTCTAGCGATGACACCATGATATGGCTCGGTAAAATTTCGTTTTCTGCCAGAATATATGCACGTTCAATAGCGTGTTTCAATTCGCGGACATTACCAGGCCATTTTTGTTGTTGGATCAGGTTAAGAGCATCATCTGAAAACATTTTTGTGAGTTTTTCAGCTGTGTTTCGATATGCCAAAAAGTGCTGTGCGAGTCCACTTATGTCGTTGTTACGGTTGCGTAATGGTGGCACTTGGATGGGAAAATGCGCTAAACGAAAATATAAGTCTTCGCGAAAATGACCCGCATCAATAGCGTCGGCTAGATCGCGGTTAGTGGCGGCAATAATACGAACATTGGCTTTTTTAAGATGTTGTGAGCCTACCGAGCGATATTCATTATTTTCGAGTACGCGTAGTAATTTTACTTGGTGTTCTAACGGCATTTCGGTTACTTCATCAAGAAATAAGGTGCCGCCTTCTGCCTGCTCAAATACACCACGGTGATCTCGATGGGCACCAGTAAAAGCGCCTTTTACATGGCCAAACAGTTCGCTGTCGACCAGTTCAGGGCTTAATGCACCACAGTTAATTGCGATAAAGGGTTCGTCGACTCTATGACTAGCCAAATGAATAGTATTGGCAACGAGCTCTTTACCTGCACCGCTTTCACCAACGATGAGCACGTTGCTCTCGGTGACAGCGACTTTACGAATAGTGCGATATAACTTGTGCATCGCACGCGATGAACCAACCAATAAACCATATTGGTCTAGTTCACTCGAAAAAGGCTGTTTTTGCTTAGTCGATTGCGATTTGAAGTCTCGGGCAAAGTCTTCTAGCGTGTCGTTAATCACATCAGCATCGTAAGGCTGGCGAAAATGATAACCAGCCGTTTTTGACATTAAATGATCTAAGTTGGGGTTTGGCTTACCTTCGGTTAAGAAGATGAGCTCAATATCAGACATTATCGAACTGTCAGTTAGCTCAGCGTATTCTTGTTGGCTTAATTGTGACAGTTCAATGATAGCAACGTCTATTGAGTTACTCTTCAGTTGGTCTAACCAGGACTGGTCAACTGAGCTGGCAATCTTATTAAAGTGCTGGCTACTTGGTAAAGCAAGTAGACGAGCTTCACCTTCTTGACGGTGTAAATGGTAAAAAAGTGTTGGACGTGGCATGCCGATTCACTCCCTGTGGTATGTAGTCCAATGTTTGTCTCGGGTGTCGTGTGACAACTAAAGACAATCATTCAGTGTTGTTAGGCCATTAACGTGTAACAAAATATTATAATAACACTAATAATCAGATGGTTAATTAAATTTTGTCCATGTGCAGACGTGCTTATGTTTAGGCTTTGCTTACATAATATGTGCTGGATCTCTATAGGTTATACAACCTATAGAGCAAAGTACTAGTTAAATTATCGAATACAGGAGGATTTGCGTTGAAATCATATACTCGAGACGAACAAGTTGAGTCCGATGTGTGGCTTTTGCATGAAGCGATTGATTTATGCCAAGAGGGCGAGCAATTTTATGCCCAAGCAATACTAGGGGCCGACGATTACAACATTAAGCGGGTTTTTATCCATATGGCTGACATTAGAAAATGCATGCTAACGCGTTTAACACCATTATTTACGTTGATGCGATCCAGCCAAGCAAGACCTATGGACAGTAAAACCTTTCACCAACAATCTTCATATAAACACTATGCTAAGGCTGAACACCTGATACAGGATAAACCATTACCGCAGGTGATTGCAGTATTGGTTGAAACTGAGCAACAAGTATTAACTCAATTAAAGTACGCCGCTAAAAAAACTAAAAATAAGCGTGTCGCAGGGCAACTTGCCGAAGGCATTGCTTGGCTACAGATGAGTTTTGATACCATGAAACACCTTTCCGTTGCAGGTAATTAGTCTGCGGGTAATAAAAACGCCTGATAATGTTGATTCTCAGGCGTTTTTTGTTGATGTTCGCTTCGTCACCTTTTAAGTCTAGTCGAGGTTAAGCCACTCTTGATTGCCATGAGGAAAAATTTACCTAGTATCGGTAAAAAAGTCCGATAACATTACTATTAAAAGTCATCATAGCAATGAAAAAATTTAATTAGTTGTTATTTTACATGTGGTTATAATTGTTGGCATGATTCGCGCATTATAATCCTTGATATTAACAACGGAGGAAATCTTTATGAAAAAGACCACATTATCTGTAGTAATGAGCATCATGTTAGGTTCAATGGCATTCGGTGCAAGTGCAGCACAAGATTGGCAAGATGATGCAAAAGATGCGTGGATCGATGGTAAAGCTGAAACCACACTTTTGTTAAATACTAATTTGAATTCATTCGATATTAATACTGACGTACATGATGGCAATGTGACCCTAACAGGTAAAGTTAACAGTAGTGTTGATAAGGCACTTGCCGGAGAATTAGTGAAAAGCTTAGATGGCGTTAAAGACGTCAATAATGAATTGTCGGTAATGAAGCCTGATAGCGATAAAGACACTAATGATCTCGCTAAAACCCTCACCGATTCAAAAGTCGCTACCGTAGTCAAAACGCGACTATTATTCTCAGCCGACGTATCTGGTACCGATATTGACGTTGAGGTCAAAAATAGCGTGGTAACATTAAAAGGTTCGGTATCGAGTGATGCTGAACGTGATTTAGCTTTAATGATTGCCAAAAATACTGATGACGTAAAAGATGTTGTTAATAAGTTACGTGTCACTCAGTAATCTATTGATAATCTTTAAACCAGCCTTTGGGCTGGTTTTTTTATGCCTAAAATAGGCAATAAGTCACTATATTTTGATTATTAGCAACTAAAGTTAGCCGACTGGTCTATTCTTGTTTATCCTGTCATTGAAATGGAGGCTCAATGAACAAAAGTGCAGCAAGTAGACAATCAATATGCGCCGTAGGCGAAAAGCTTTTTGCGTTACACGGTTATAGTGGCGTGGGCATTAAATTAATTCTCGACGAGGTCGGTATTCCTAAAGGGTCTTTTTACCATTACTTTGCCAGTAAAGAGGCGTTTGCGGCAGCCGTTGCCGAACATTATTTTCAATTACGTATTCAGCCTATTGCTATCGATTCAAGCGTAAATTTTAAAACTAATTTATCAACAATGCTTAATGGGTATCATCAACTCATTGATGAGCTGTTTAGTGGCAGTGAGCCTCGTGGCTGTTTAATGGGTAACTTGATGGTTGAAGTCAGTAGCAAAGCGCCTTTATTGCATCAAACCTTAAACCACCTTTATGATCAATGGTTGGGCTTATTGAGTGCGCTTATCGAGCAGGGGCAGCTGCAAGGCCATATCCGTACAGACTTGCCAGCGTTAACACTAGCGAGTGTTTTTTGGGCGAACTGGCAAGGAACTATGCTACGCTGCCAAATTAAAGTCGATAAAATGGCTGCTAAGCGAGCTTTAGTGCAGTGTATGCAGATGATGACTCGATAGATTCAAGTGCTGCTGCAGTGATTTTGAGCGTGTATTGTGAAAACAATATTGCTATATAGAGCGGTTTTTTCGGTGTTTGGAGTAGGGTTAATTGGCTAAAAGATTATTACTTAGTTGTTTGGTTTTACTGCTGTCGGCATGTGCGTCTAGTCCGCAAGTGGTTATCGCACCTAAGCCTGTGGTAGTTCCACCCATGCTTAAGCAAGCAGCGCCCAAGTGGAGCGAGTCAAGCCTGTTAAGTTTTCATAATCAATGGAAAGGTACGCCATATCGTTTAGGTGGCCTGAGCCGAAATGGCGTAGATTGTTCAGGGTTTGTGTATTTGGCCTACCTGAACATTGTCGGCGACAAACTACCTCGTACAGTGAATTCACAGGGGACTTTGGGTAAAGACGTGCCGCGCAGCCAGTTACAAACCGGCGATTTAGTTTTTTTTAAAACCACTCGGACGGTTCATCATGTCGGTATTTACATGGGCAATGATCGTTTTTTACATGCCTCGACTAAAAAAGGGGTAAAAATTTCGAGTTTGAATAATATCTATTGGAAGCCTCGTTTCTGGTTTGCAAAACGCATAGACAATCCAACGTTTGAACAAAACATGTCGATAGCCAGTTTGGTCGAACATGTTCAACAGCAAGACCATTTATAATTTAGCAGCAGTTTAACAGCTGGTGCCGTTTATTTGCTTCAACCCTAGGCCTGCATTTGAAGTATTGCTTGGGTTGTTTTCACCGCTTAGCATCGATATATTCATGTTATAAATAGCTGTTTAGGCTAAAACCACGACGTAAACGGACCCGTTATGCCAGACTCCAAGCATTGGACCTTAAAAAGTATTGCCAAAGAATTAGGTGTGTCGAATGCGACGGTATCTAATGCGTTTAATCGTCCAGATCAGTTGTCGGAAAAACGCCGCACAGACATTCTCGCTGCCTGCAACGAGCTAGGATATTTTGGACCTAATAAAGCCGCGCAATCTTTAAGGCGTGGTAAATTTGATACGGTCGCATTGGTGTTGTCGGACAGTATTGAATACATGGTATCAGATCCTGTGGCCAGTAAATTTATGAAAGGTGTTGCGGCCGTTTTCGAGCAACATAAAATTAATTTACTGTTGTTTTCTGGTAGCTCTGACAATGTGAATGGCGTCAATGATTTTGTCGATGGCTTTATTTGTTATGGTCGCCCCCGTAACCGTTTATTGGCAGAGCAATTGAAAAAAATCCGTAAAAAAGTGGTAACGGTCGACTTTAATATTCACCGTAGTGCTTCGGTGAGTATCGATAATAAAGCCGGTGCCTATGAAGTGGCTAAGTTGGCGATTCAATCTGAGCTAGATCAGGTCGCAATTCTTGGATTACGCTTGCTTGATACCCATTTAACCTGCCGCGTGTATGATATTCATTCTATGGAAATTGACACGTCTGTAGCGCATCAGCGTTTGCAAGGTTATTTGGATGCCATTGGTGATACAGGGGTTAAGCTTGGTGATGACCGCATTTGGAATATCCCTGAAAGTAATGCCGACTTTGCAACCATAGCTGCCAAAGAAGCGCTTAATTGTGTACCGCGTCCGAATGTATTTTTGTGCATGAGTGATTTAATTGCTTTGAGTTTAATGCGCGAGGCAATCCAACAAGGTTTACGTATCCCACAAGATGTTCGAGTGGTGGGTTTTGATGGTATTGACGAAGGTACTCGGGCGATCCCGCCGCTGACGACTGTGTTCCAGTATTCAGAACAAAAAGGCCGTAAAGCCGCTGAAATGTTTATTGCTGATGCCCATCATGCTGAAGTGTTAGGTTATGAATTGTCACGTGGTGGCAGTTGTTGATGTAATATTGATGACCGGACGATTTCGATACAAATATGTTGATACAAATAAGGCGCCTAATAGGCGCCTTATTTACGTTTGAGCTTAAATTACCCGTCAGATCATTTGCTATGTTTGGCCAATAAATCGGCCAGCACAATGTGGGTCGATTGTTGCGCTGCAACTATGTTGATATGGGTTTCTTTAGTGGCAAAGTTCACGCTTAACTTGGCTGAACTGTCGCCATGCACCCAAGAAAGAGTTAACTGATTAGCCTGGTTTGTCATGGTGAACTCACCATTAAAGGCATCGACATTATTGCGAAGAGTGATCAGCTCACATAGCGTTTTAACAACCGGTTTTTGCATCGCGGTTTGAATGTCGCTTACCTGTAGATAAGGGCGGTTAATGTCACGACCTACCTGAGTTTGATTCAGCAATTCCATGGCATTAGGCACAGCCAATAAACCGGTGTAATACACCTGCGGAATACCTGGAGCAAAAAATTGTACGCTTCGAGCGATTAAATAATCAATGTCATTTTGGCCAAGCGCATCGTAGTAGGTGCAATTAACTTGATATAGATCGACATTGCTGGCTGCCGCGCCCGTTGCTTGTAAGCTTTCACCTTTGCTATTGCTATGGATGCGATTAACTAGGTTATCAATTTCTGCAGCGGTTAATAAACCTGCTTTATTGCCGACAGGGCCAGCGTCGATAATACCAATACCGTCATGAGTGTCTAATACTGTGACACAGTTGCGTGGTGCAATGGATAGCCAGTGGCTTAATGCACTGACATCTTGGCTAAATAGGCTGTGAAGGATCAATGGCGGTAGCGCAAAGTCGTACACCATGTCTACCCGCTTAGCGATATCGAGTTGGGTCATGTAGTGCGAGTGAATTTCGGCAAGGGTCGTCATGCCTAGGCTGTTGGCTTTTTTGGCTAACTCATCGACAAATTCAAATGACTCTTCAATCATAAAGCAGCTAGTGCCCGGCTTTTTAATCGCATAGCCAGCAGCGTCAAGACGAATAAGATCGACTTTGCTTTCATGAAAACGCGTTAGCACCTTGTTTAAATGCGCCTGACCTGCAGCGGTATGCACATTAATATCAATTTGGTTTGAGGTAAAAGTCGTCCAAAACTCGGCTTCTGTCCCGTCGGCAAGTTTATAGGTAGTGAAGCAACTCCCAGGACGTGGACGATAAATTTTAGCTTGGTTTTCTGCGCTCAACCCGTCTGGAAATACGCTCTCTTTAGTTAAAAATAAATCCCAGTAAACAGAACTTTTACCGTTGGCAAGTACGTCTTGAAACTCGGTAGACTCCGCTGACATGTGGTTAACGATTAAGTCGGCCATGATGTCGTATTGCTGGCCAATCTGCTTTACGTCATTCCAATCACCAAGACGTTCATCTACTTTTGCATGGTCTATAGGGTCAAAGCCAGCATCGCTGCCGTCAATTGGATAGTAAAAAGGTAACAGATGTACGCCACCAAAGAGATTATGAAGTTCTGTGTCGAGAACCTGTTTGAGTCCTTTTAAGTCTGAGTGCGCTATACGATCTACGTAAGTGATCAGCTGAACATTATTTTTCATTTTGGTGACTCTTAAAGTAAGTATTTAAAAAAACTTAATCGATTAAGTTGTATATTTAACCAATATGAAACATTATTCAAGGGCTTTGTTTAAATATTGAATTCGTTTTCTGTGGGAGAAGACGAATGTGTCGCCATAAATAGACAGTGTGACCACAAAGAAAACATATAACAATAAGGTGAGAAGTATGGTTAACCATATGAAAGAGCTAGATAATTGCGGTAACTCTAGGATAAGAATACTAACGTATTTAATGTTTTTTATGTTTGCCATGACCTCTGATGCAGTGGGAGTGATTATTCCTGAGTTGATTAACACATTTGACTTATCGATGTCACAAGCGAGCGCATTTCATTACATGCCAATGCTTTTTATTGCATTAAGTGGGCTGTTTTTAGGCTTTCTGGCAGATAAGTTAGGCCGGAAAGTAACGATTTTAATTGGCTTACTGTTGTTTGCGCTGGCCAGTTTTATGTTCGCTTTAGGTGAGTCATTTTATTATTTTCTATGTTTGTTGGCACTAGTGGGTATTGCTATTGGAGTATTCAAAACTGGCGCGCTAGGGTTAATTGGTGATATTTCAACTAACTCAAAACAACATTCAAGTACCATGAATACCGTTGAAGGCTTTTTTGGTGTGGGTGCTATGGTTGGTCCGGCGATTGTCAGTTATTTATTGATAACAGGCGTGTCGTGGAAGTATCTGTATTTTGGTGCTGGGGCGTTTTGTTTAATATTATGTTGGTTAGCTTACAAGGCTGAATACCCGCAACTTAAGCGCTCATCTACTCAAAATATTAATCTCGCCAGTACGTTTAGCATGATGAAAAACCCTTATGCATTAGGCTACTCTTTAGCTATTGGGCTTTATGTTGCTACTGAAGTGGCTATTTATGTTTGGATGCCGACGTTATTACTCAACTATGAAGGTGAGTTGGCATTAATCGCAACGTATGCGTTAACTATCTTTTTCACATTGCGGGCATTGGGACGTTTTCTGGGTGGATGGATCCTCAATCAATTCAGTTGGCAACAGGTGATGTTTTGGTTCAGTCTGGCAATTAGCTTATGTTATTTAGGCGCTATGGTGTATGGCATTTCGGCTGCGGTTATTTTATTGCCTTTATCAGGTTTGTTTATGTCTATGATGTATCCGACATTAAATTCTAAAGGGATCAGCTGTTTCCCAGTTGATCAACATGGTTCGGTTGCTGGGGTCATTTTATTCTTTACTGCACTTTCTGCTGCATTAGGTCCCTTGTTAATGGGACTGGTAGGCGACATATTTGGTCATGTTAAATACGGGTTTTATTTAGCCACCGGCTTTGCATTTATGTTGTGCTTTTTGGCAGCATACAATCTGTTTCGTGACCCCTCAGGGCATTTGTTAACCGCTGACGCTAAATAATCAACAACTACTATTATAAATATTTAATTTATTAAACATCTACTTAGGCGATTTTTTAATCCGGTTAACGATAATTGAACATAAATTGTACTTGCAATTTACTATTTAGTTGCTAACTTGTAACTTAATCGATTAAGTAAAAGGTTTAAGTTTAGCGCCTTGATTAGCTATTGAGATAGTTTGGGGCTTAGTTCGATTGATGAATATATTACTGATGTTGTTATGGGGAGATAAGACAACATCAATACACTCTATGTGGGGACATAAAAATGATAAAAAGCACATCTAAAAAATTTGTATTGAGTACGCTAGCTGTGATGGTCAGTTCAAGCTTGTGGGCTGCTGACACTGACACGGTGGAAACTAAAAAAGACGCCATTGGTCTTGAGCGCATTGTGGTAACGGGTGTCGCACGTGGTACACGTGTAATGGACTCGAGCGTGTCAGTGAGCAGTGTGTCACCAGAAGATTTAGCCATTAGCTCACCTCGTTCATCAGCCGAAGCGTTCCGTATTATTCCGGGCATGAAGGTTGAATCGACCGGTGGTGAAGGTAACGCCAACATTGCAGTACGTGGTTTACCGGTTGCCTCTGGTGGAGCTAAATTCTTGCAAATTCAAGAAGATGGTTTACCTATTTTACAGTTTGGTGATATTGCATTTGGTAATGCGGATATTTTCTTACGTATTGATTCTACAACACAAACTATTGAATCAATCCGTGGTGGTTCAGCCTCAACAGCTGCCAGTAACGCACCAGGCGGTATTATTAACGTCATTAGTAAAACGGGCACCAGTGATGCTGGCAGTATTTCGTCTACTGTGGGTCTTGATTACGATACTTTGCGTACTGATTTTGAATATGGCGCAAGCATTAATGACTCAATGCGTTTTCATATTGGTGGCTTTGTGCGTACCGGTGATGGTCCGCGTGATCCTGGTTACACCGCGAACAAGGGTGGCCAAATTAAAGCTAACTTAACCAAAGAATTTGATTCTGGTTATGTGCGTTTATATGTAAAGCACTTAAATGATAAGAGCATTGGTTATTTGCCGATGCCAATGTATTCAGATGGCAGTTCAATACCTGGATTTGATGCCCAATCTGATACGGTTCATTCGGCTAACATGTTATCAACCCTGCGCTTAGATGCTGACGGCAATATCAGCCGTGGTGATATGCGTGATGGTATGAATCCGATTGTGAATTCAGTTGGACTAGAAGCTTCATTTGATTTAGGCGATGACTGGTTAGTTGAAAACCGTTTCCGCATCTCGGATGTTAGCGGTAATTTTATGTCGTTAATGCCTGCCGAAGTGGCTAACAGCTCGAGTATTGCTGACAGTATTGGTGGCAGCGGATCATCACTGATTTATGCTAATGGTGCCAAAGCGGGTCAAGCATTTGATAGTGATTTAGCTATGCGCGTACACAGTTTTGATGTGACCATGAATGACTTTGGTTCTATCGTCAATGACATGAAATTAACCAAGACGTTTGATGATTCTAATGTCACTTTTGGTTTTTATACTGCCACGCAAAATATCAATATGACTTGGATGTGGAACTCTTATTTGATGGAAGTGCAAGGCGATAATGCGGCACTTTTAGATGTGGTCGGTGCCGATGGCACTGAGTACTCAGATAATGGTTTATACGCTTATGGCGTGCCTTACTGGGGCAATTGCTGTCAACGTAACTATGATTCAGACTACACTATTAAAGCACCGTATATTGCTGCGTCATCTAAGTTCGGCGATTTATCATTAGACGGTAGCGTGCGCTATGACTCTGGCGATGCCAGTGGTTACTATGCGGGTAATGTGCAATCACAAGTGGATATGAACCGTGATGGGGTGATTTCTCAGCCTGAGCTAAGTGTGTCGTCAATTGATAATGCTAACCCACAGTTAGTGAATTATGACTGGGGTTACCTATCATATTCATTAGGTGCTAACTATCAAGTATCTGAAGATTTAGCCGCATTTGGTCGTATCAGTCATGGTGGTCGTGCCAATGCTGACCGTTTATTGTTTGGTAAAGTGAATGCCGATGGTTCAGTTTCTGACGAAGACTCTGTGGATGAAGTAGACCAGTACGAAGTGGGTGTGAAGTATCGTTACGATAGCGTGTCGCTATTTGCCACGGCGTTTTACTCTGAAACAGAAGAGCAAAACTTTGAAGCCACTAGCCAAATATTCTTTGACCGTAAATATGAAGCCAAAGGGATTGAGTTAGAAGGTGCTTATTATGTTGGTGATTTCGACTTCCGCGGTAACGTAACCTGGACCGATGCTGAAATTGTTAAAGATGCCCTTAATCCAAGTGTAATTGGCAACACACCTCGTCGCCAAGCTGATTTTATTTACTCGCTAATGGGTCGTTATAACTTTGATAAAGGCTCTGTTGGGGTCAATTTGATTGGTACCACTGAGTCTTATGCTCAAGATAATAATGACCTAAGTTTTGATGGTTATACTCAAGTCAATGCGTTTGCATCTTACCAGTTAACCAATGCGTTATCCGTCGCGCTTAACGTCAATAACTTGTTTGATACTGTGGGTATTACCGAAGCTGAAGAAGGTTCTGTACCCGATAACAATATCATTCGTGCCAGAACCATTAACGGTCGTACAACCAGCGCCACGGTTAAGTACGAGTTTTAATCGTTTATTGTCATAACCTTAGTTGTAATAGTATTAGTTGTATTAGTTTTTAGAAATCCCTGTTAACAAGCCCATGCAAATGGGCTTTTTTTTGGACGTTTTATATGAGTACATTATTGAGTTTTGGTGAAGTATTAATTGATTTACTTCCGGTGGGCCATTCTGGTTTGGTTCACGAGCCTATCCCTGGCGGCGCGCCTGCCAATGTCGCTGTGGGTTACGCTAAATTAGGTGGTAAGAGTCTTTTTGCTGGTGGCATTAGTGCTGACGATCATGGCCAGTTGTTAACAAATACACTGGTAGAACAAGGTGTTGATGTGAGTTGTTTAGCATTAATACCAGATGCTGCTACTGCCACAGTGTTAGTTAGTTTGGATGCGCAGGGGGAGCGGTCGTTTAGCTTTAATCGGCAGAACACTGCTGACATGCTATACCGTGAAGCTGATTTTGATGCTATCGACTGGTCAAAAATTGATATTTTTCATCTTTGTTCTAATACCTTTACTGAAAAGGCTATTTTCAATGCCAGTCTTTATGGTGCTAAAAAAGCGCATAAGGAACAAGCATTAGTCAGTTTTGATGTTAATTTACGCTTGTCATTATGGCAAGACACTCGGTTGTTATCAGCCCGTGTGGAGCAATGCTTTCGTTATACTCACGTGCTTAAAATGAGTAAAGAGGAAGCATTGTATTTGGCTCAGGAGCGTGGGGCATCATTTGACGAATATTTAGCATTCTGTATTGGACAAGGGGTGAGGTTAATTTTGGTCACCAATGGCCCAGAGTCCATTTTATGCCACAGCGCTGAATTTTCCTTTGAGTTGCCGGTGCCTAAAATTGTCGCCACAGATACTACAGCCGCCGGAGATAGTTTTGTTGCGGGGTTCTTATATGAACTTGGCAGTGATGAAGGATATTTAGCGCCAGAGCTTTTAGTGCAAAAATTGCTTAATCGAGTGAAGGTTCAAACGGCTGCTGAGTTTGCGATTAAGTGTGGTGCGATAACGTGTGCGAAAAAAGGCGCATTTCCTGCGTTGCCCGTTTGGTCACAAGTGCAATAATGGATCAAGTGGGTGTAGAGTAGCGTTATTAGTCATAAAAAGAGGTCACCCTAAGGTGACCTCTTTTTGGTTATCATTGAATCAATAACGTGGTTAATCTTGGGTTATGCTTGATTCAGCTAATTCGGTTTTATTTTTGCCACGTTTTGCGAGGGCATAATAAAACAGTGGCGTTAAGATAAGGCCAAATATAGTTACCCCAATCATGCCAGAGAATACCGCAACACCCATTGCTTGACGCATTTCTGAACCTGGTCCGCTAGAAAACACCATAGGTACCACACCCATAATGAAGGCTATCGAGGTCATTAAAATAGGTCGTAAACGTAAGCGGCCGGCTTCAAGTATGGCCTCTAATGGTTCCATGCCATCATCTTGTAACTCTTTGGCAAACTCAACAATGAGAATCGCATTTTTGGTTGCTAGCCCCACCAGGACAATTAACCCAATCTGGGTAAAGATATTGTTATCTCCACCGTAGATAAGAACCCCTGTTAATGCCGACAATAGCGTCATTGGAATAATCAGAATAATGGCTATGGGTAAGCTTAGGCTTTCATATTGCGCCGCTAAAACCATAAACACTAACAAGATAATTAATGGATAAATATACGCGCCCGCATTACCTGCTAGGATCTGTTGGTAGGTGAGTTCAGTCCACTCGTACGTCATGCCATTAGGTAAGGTTTCAGCTAAAATCTTTTCAATGGCAGCTTGTGCTTCACCGCTACTAAAGCCAGGAGCTGCACCACCATTGAGTTCGGCTGTGGTAAACCCGTTGTAATGCATCACTCGGTCTGGACCAGATGAATTGGTGACATTAATAAATGAACCAATCGGCACCATTTCACCTTGGTTGTTACGTACTTTTAGTTGGGCGATTTGTTCAGGCGTTTGTCTAAACTGCTCATCTGCTTGTACGTTAACTTGATAAGTGCGACCAAATTGGTTGAAGTCGTTGGCGTAAACCGAACCCATGTATCCCTGCAGGGTGGAGAACAATTCGTCTAACGACACCGATTGCTGTTTGGCTTTGGTGCGATCAATATTCACTTCAAGTTGTGGCACATTGACTTGATAACTCGAGAACACTCCAGCTAGCTCAGGCGTTGCCCATGCTTTTTGCATCACTTGCATGGTCACTTTATACAACTCTTCGTAACCGTAATTAGCACGATCTTGAATTTGTAATCTAAAGCCACCAATGGTGCCTAAGCCTTGCACTGGCGGTGGCGGGAAAATCGCAATAAATGCGCCGTTAATCGCGGCGAATTTTTGATTTAACGCCGCAGCAATAGCACCTGCCGATAATGATGGATCTGTGCGATCGGCAAAGTCATCCAGCGGGGTAAACAAAATGGCGCTGTTAGTGCTATTGGTAAAGCCATTAATGCTTAAACCTGGAAAGGCGACAGCATGGGCAACACCAGGTTGATCTAGTGCAATACGCGACATTTCTTTCACGATAGCTTCGGTGCGATCTAATGATGCTGCGTCAGGTAACTGAGCAAAGGCGATAAGATATTGTTTATCTTGCCCAGGTACATAACCTGTTGGAGTGCTTGAGAATTGTAAGCCAGTTAAGCCGACTAAACCGATATACAAAATACCAATGACAGCCCCAAAACGAATGATTTTCTTCACTAACCAGCCGTAACCGTCAGACATACGCGCAAACATGCGGTTAAACGGTTTAAATAACCAGCCGCCTAGCAGTTTATCCATACCACGGGTCAGCAGATCTTTTTTCTCGTGATGACCTTTAAGCAATAATGCCGACAATGCAGGGCTAAGGGTTAATGAGTTAATTGCCGAAATAAAAGTGGATATGGTAATGGTTAGCGCGAACTGCTTATAAAACTGCCCGGTTAAGCCTGACATAAACGCAGTAGGAATGAATACCGCTGCCAATACCAATGTGGTGGCAATAATTGGACCGGTAACTTCTTTCATTGCCTTTTGCGTGGCAGCAACGGGCGATAATCCGTCAGAGATATTTCGCTCAACGTTTTCAACTACCACAATTGCATCATCGACCACGATACCAATCGCCAGCACTAAGCCAAACAGTGATAAGGCATTCAATGAGAAGCCCATTAGGTGCATAAAGGCGAAGGTACCCACAAGTGATACCGGAACCGCCACTAATGGAATAATGGATGCGCGCCAGGTTTGTAAAAACAGTACTACGACTAATACAACCAGCAATAATGCTTCGACCAGTGTCTGTACCACAGCTTTAATTGAGCCACGCACGAACACGGTTGGATCGTAGACGATGTCGTAGGCTAAGCCTTCTGGGAATGACTTAGACAGTTCTGCCATTTTAGAACGAACATCATCAGATATTTGAATTGCGTTAGAGCCTGATGCTTGGAACACTGGTAATGCAGCCGCGTCTTTATTATCTAGCATTGAGCGCAGGGCATAAGTCGACGCACCTAATTCCACCCGGGCAACATCTTTTAAACGAGTGATCTGACCTTGATCGCCCACTTTAACAATAATGTCTTCGAACTCTTCAACATTGGATAAACGACCTTTGACGTTAATCAGTAATTGGAAATCACTGTCGCCACTTGGTTGTGCGCCTAAACTGCCAGCTGCAGCTTGTTGGTTTTGCTCACGAATAGCAGCAACAATATTACTCGGTGATAAGCTTAAGGCGGCCACTTTATTAGGGTCTAGCCACACGCGCATGCTGTAATCGCCGGCGCCAAACACGCGCACAGCTCCTACACCGGTAATACGGGCTAATTCATCTTTGACCTTCAATACCGCATAGTTAGACAGGTATAACATGTCATAACGGTCATCGGGTGAGGTTAAATGCACCACCATGGTTAAGCTTGGTGATGATTTTTCAGTGACTATGCCTAAGCGTTGTACTTCTTCTGGTAGCCGTGGTTTTGCTCGCTCAACACGACTTTGTACTTGAGTTTGAGCTAAATCAACATCAGTACCAATTGCAAAGGTGATGGTGAGCGTCATGCGGCCATCAGACGTGGCTTGAGAAGACATGTACAACATGTTTTCGACGCCGTTAATCTCTTGTTCTAGCGGGGATGCAACTGTTTCAGCAATGATTTTAGGGTTAGCACCTGGGTAGTTTGCCGTAACAACCACGGTAGGTGGTACCACTTCTGGGTATTCGGTAATGGGCAATTGCCATACTGCTAGTGCGCCTGAAATAAAGAACAGCAGCGACAAAACAGCGGCAAAAATTGGTCTTTTAATAAAGAATTGAGACAACATTATGTAGTTTCCTTAACCCTGACTTGCGTCATCAGCAACACGTGCTGTTAATGGCTGGTTATCGAGGAGGCGTTGTGCTTGATGTAATGCTTCTAATTTTTCGCTATCAGCCATGTCGGTTAGGTTTGGCTCAATAGTGACATTAGGGCGCACTTTCTGCAGACTGTTTACCACTATGGTGTCGTTAGGTGATAAGCCAGCAGTAATAATACGTAAGCCATGAAGTTTTTCACCTAGGCTGACACTTCGATATTCAAGGGTGTTTTTGTCATTTACCAGCAGAACAAACTTGTTATTTAAGTCGGTAAAAATGGCTTTGTCGTCAATTAAAATACTGTCGTATGACTCACTACCAGCAATGCTGATACGGGCAAATAAGCCGGGTAATAATTGATTTTCTTGGTTGGCAAAGTTAGCTCGAACCCGAATAGTACCAGTTTGCTGATCAACGGTATTATCGACAAAGTCGATCACACCTTGATGATTAAAGCTGGTTTCATTTGCCAGAGCCATAACCACAGCGTTGTTACCTAAACGTGGATTTTGACGTTTGTTCTCAAACGATAACGCGGCATATTTTAAATACGTTTGCTCATCGATATCGAAATAAGCATACATATGCGATGTAGAGACTAAACTGGTGAGGTGCGTTTGACCCGCAGTGACATAGTTGCCTGCCGTTTCATTAGCATATGACACTCGACCAGTAATAGGTGCGGTAACCTGGGTATATTCAACGTTAAGTTGGGCACTAGTTAATGCTGCTTTAACTGACGCAACCGCTGCTGCAGTTTGATGCATGTTAGATCGGCGAGTATCAATCAGCTCTTCTGAAACCGCTTTTTGATGAAACAGTTTATTGGCTCGCTCATAATCATTTTCAGCAAGTTGATTAGCTGATATTGCACTGGTTAATTCTGCTTTAAGACGCTCATATTCAGCAGTAAAAACTCTCGAGTCGATGGTAAATAACACATCACCTTTTTGAACCAGTGCGCCTTCTTTAAAGTTAATCGATTCAATATAGCCTGATACTCTAGGGACTAAGGTCACTTTTTCAGGAGCTTGTAAGCGTCCGGTAAATTGATCCCACTCGGTAATGCGCTCATAAAGCACGTTAGCTACGTCTACTTTAGGCGCTGCAGGTGTATTCGCCTGTTGTGCAGGTTGTTCTCCACACGCCACTAATAGCAATGCCGTTAGGCTAACTAGTAAAGTGATTTTAATTGATTTTAACGTCTTCATGGTGCGGTCCTTTAATCAATAGCATTTACGTTTTTTCAGCAGGCTGTAGGGTGCGTTACATTGGTATACGAGTTTATTTTATACCGATAGGTATAAAATGTTCTGTACCGAACGGTAATATATAGATTAAAATAACCCTGTCAATGACTTTTGTACCGATAGGTATTAAATTATTTTGACAAGAGGTTCAATAAGCGGGAAAATAAAGTAACATCACTATTTGTAAGGTGATTTGTTGCGATGAAATAGCGTTAATCAATACTTGTTAAATTGTTATAGTTGCGACTAATCTGCATAATATTAACCCTGATGTGGCTTAATATTATGCTAAAGTATGCGGGTTGTTTGTCATAAAAGTTAGTTAAGCTTTTGATAAATAAAGCTCCGTTAATATAAGAGGTACTATTTATGACAATAACCAAAGCAGCTTGTGTTGGTCGCCCTCGTGGGTTCGATATCGACTTGGCATTAGAGCAAGCGCTTAATATTTTCTGGCGTCATGGATATGAAGGAACTTCTTTAAACGAGCTCACCGAGGCGATGGGGATTAAGAAGCCTAGCTTGTATGCCGCATTTGGTAATAAAGAGCAGCTATTTTTAAAAGCTATCGATTTATATGAAAACCGTCCAGATTCATTATTTAATACAGCTTTTAAACATCAACATATTGCTGATGTGGTTCGCGGCCTATTGCTTGGTGCTGCAGCCAAATTTACTGACTGTAGCCATCCTCAAGGTTGCGCATTAATTAACAGCACCCTGTCCTGTAGTGAAGCGAGCGAATCAATTAAGCAAGCCGTTTTAGAGCGCAAAGCACGGCATAAGCTCCAATTGGTCGCTCGATTTGAGCAAGCTAAGCAGCAAGGTGAGTTAAATGCAGATTGTCAGCCTGCAGTGTTAGCTCAATTGATTACGACCTTGTTTCAGGGGATGTCGATTCAGGCATCTGAAGGGGCAAGCATTGAAGAGTTACTGCAAATTGCCAACATGGCCGTAGATGGCATTTTGATTTTGTACATTAATCCTAAGTAACCTAGTTACTCATTCTCAAAATTAACTCGTAAATCAATTGATACTGTACTTTGTGGCAGTATCAATCTTGTTTAAACATCCACTATTCTCTAGACATCTTCTCTATCTGTTGCTTGTTACTAAGCTCTAACAGTCGCTATGGTAATACTATAAAATGTTGCTTTAACCACAACAGATAAGTTTACCGAATAAGCTGAGCTATAGCTCCCAATTTTATCGTATCCTTTTGTAATATAGATGGTTATCCAATCCGAGCAATCAAAAGGTCTGGTTAGCATTTAGCATCGACTGTGGGCTCATCGCAACTGACTCAATAGGAAGAACCCCTGCGATTAATTATATGCATAACTCTTGTGGGTGTCGGCAATTAAACCCAGTACACAGATAATCATCCTATCAATAGCCCCTAAGGTTATGCCATTGTGTTAAGGGGGCTCTGTTTATCAACTTGAGATTTTGTGAACTCACATTTATTTGGTAGATTACTCTCCTATAAATGCATTACTGATTTAACCTCATAAGGGAAAAATAACCATGAGCAAAGCTAAAATCGGCATCGTGACTGTGAGTGATCGTGCCAGCGCTGGCGTGTACGAAGATTTGTCTGGTAAAGCCATTATTGAAGTATTGAATGCGTATTTAACGTCTGAATGGGAACCTGTTTACAAGGTGATACCTGATGAGCGTGACGTTATTGAAGCCACATTGATTGATTTAGCCGATAATCAAGATTGCTGTTTAATTGTCACCACTGGCGGCACGGGCCCTGCAAAACGCGACGTAACGCCAGAGGCCACCGAAGCTGTGTGCGACAGAATGATGCCTGGTTTTGGTGAGCTAATGCGCACC
Source organism: Shewanella sp. SR43-4 (assembly GCF_014163845.1). Classification (NCBI taxonomy): domain Bacteria; kingdom Pseudomonadati; phylum Pseudomonadota; class Gammaproteobacteria; order Alteromonadales; family Shewanellaceae; genus Shewanella; species Shewanella sp. SR43-4. The sequence continues at coordinate 37,042 of NZ_JACJEB010000010.1, forward strand.
GAATCATTAAAGTTTGTGCCAACAGCTATTTTGTCTCGTCAAACTGCGGGTCTTCGTGCCAACTCGTTAATTGTTAATTTACCTGGTAAACCTAAGTCAATCCGCGAATGTTTGGATGCTGTATTTCCCGCAATACCTTATTGTATCGACTTAATGGACGGACCATTTTTAGTCTGTGACGAAGCCGTGATAAAACCGTTTAGACCGAAAGCTAAGTAGTATTAATAAGCTAGCTCTGTATTAGTTTGCTGTTGTTGCAGGCCAATACAGAGCTAATGACCATTGCGATTATTCATTAACGTTTGCTTGATAACCGGGTTCATTTGCTGTGATAGATGAGTTTTATGTTTGTACCTGTTTGTGTTTCTTATTATTGATTATGTTGTAAAAAGTACTTTCAGTCATATTTAGTACTACACTAGCAATATATCTTCAGTAGGGCTGGTTCATTATGACATTAAAACGTTTTTCGCTTTTATTGTTGTCTTCACTATTACTTGCAATAACCATGTTATTGGTGAGTATTTACTATTTTTTCTACCTTCCTGGAATAAAAACTGAAATTTTAGATCAGCAACAACAAGAATATAATTTGTTGTATTCTGCATTATCGTTATCAAAAAACAGCTTAACGACCTTATGTTACGATTACGCCGTGTGGGATGAGTTAGTTGAATATATTGGTAACCCGACTGATGATTTTGTTCAACGCAGTATGCCTGACAATGCATTTAAAGCTGCAAATATTGATGCTGTTTTTGTCAGTGACATTAATAATGAGTTGGTTTGGGATTATCAGGATGACTCATTAACATCATCCAGATTGTCACTCGTTGATTTAATTCATCAGCAAAATATACCATCTTTTGCTATTTTGCCGACAACAGCAGAAATTGCATCACAAACAGTGTCTAGCCGCAGTGGTTATATCGTTTTTGGCGGAGCGCTCATTTACTTTAGTAATACCACTATTTTACCATCGACTGGTCACGGTGAAATCGTTGGTAGTTTAACTATGGTCCGCTTAGTGGATAAAGCGTTAATTAAAGATATCAGTCAGTTTTCTTTAGTGAACTTTTCAATTGCTGCTGTACAAACATCAACCAAAAGCATGCAAGAGTTTTTTAGTTTAAAACCAATTGAAAACATTGCGCCATCACACAGTTGGCTAATTCGTAATACATTTGATAACCAAGCAATACAGGTGACTTTACACCATAAAAAAGTGTCGTTACCCCAATTGAATTGGGTCTCGGCCATAACGATATTGTTGTCAATAGTGTTGATTGTTTCTCTCTCGTTAATGGCATTATCAAGACTGCTTATTAAGCCGCTTATTCGTTTTAACAAAAGCATTAATGACTCATCAGATAATAATTTTATGAGCAAAATGGCTTCCAATCATTTCATCGATGAAATCGAAAATGTGTCTTACTCATTTAATCAATTACTGCTTAAGTTTAACGCTCAACAAAATTACTTAGAGACCTTAGCGGTTCAAGATTCGCTCACAGGCATTACTAACCGGAGAGGACTAGAATCATTTTCAAAGCGAATTATTTCACGTTGGCATCTGGAAAATATTGGTTTCAGTGTGATGATGATTGATGTCGATAATTTTAAGTATTTTAATGATCAACAAGGTCATCTTAATGGCGATGATGCATTAGTTGCCGTCGCGACCTGTCTGGTAAAGGTCATGGCTCCATATGATGCGCTTGCTTCTCGATATGGTGGTGAGGAGTTTTGTATAATTTGGGCCGATAATCATTATCAAAATATATTGAAAGTCGCAGAAGAAATTCGTGAGTCTATCGAGCAATTGCAGATCCCCAATAAAATAGATGGCCGAAATTGGGTCACCGTTAGTATTGGTGTTGTTGTGGTTGATGATAAATTAGCCGGCGTACAAAAATACAACTTTAGCGATGTACTACAACATGCAGATGAGCAACTTTATTTGGCCAAACAAACGGGGCGTAATACCGTCATCGTGGCGAGGTTTAGCAACTAAATATGCCAAATACCGATGAGTTAACTCGATATTTGGCACTTTAGCACAAGCACTACAACTTTTTAAATTGCTGCTTAAGCTCAAAATCGCTGTCAGTTACCAGTTTTTCTAACACTTGTATCCGTTCGATTAATGCTTGGTTTTGGGCTTTTATATCGGCGACACCATCGGCGTCAGCTTTTTGTTTATGCTTTAAATAATGTTTAAACATTTCGGATGCCGTGGTGCCGACAATAACAATAAATACTAACGCTATGATCGCAATATCGTTGTCCATAATATGCTCCTTGTTAATGCTCTTTGCTATATCAATTCTTGTGAATCAGTTTTGAATCAATTGGTTGTAAATCTACCTGCCTTACTCTAAACCGTTAAGGCTGGCGTCACACCGTTATCAATTAACGCTGATAACAGTAGTTATAAGCCAAAGACCACTTTTTCACTCTTAAGTGACTTCTCTAAGCCAGTGGCTAATCCAATGGCTATTACTAATGTGGCCACAGACGACACGATTAATTGCATCATTGGAATTTCACGGCCCTTAATAAAGTCCATTAAGGCTTGTTGCTGGCCCGACACAGGTAGCCACTGCAATACGTCTGGAGCTATGTTGTAACTAGCGGCCATAGAAAGTGCCAAGGGGACAAATAACACCATGGTTAAGTATGATTGTGCCTCTTTGAAGGTTTTAGCCATAAACGACACATACAGTTGCAAGGTTGCAGCCATTAACGCGACGGGAATACCAACTAAGAACATTAAGCCCATAAAATCTTGAGTGATATTGACGGTAAAGCCAATTTCTTGCCACGGAACAAAAGGGTAAGCCACTTTAGATACCAGTAAAATCAAGATTAACCCCAGTAAAGCAAAACAGGTTACGGCAATGATTTTACCTATCACTAACTGGCGGGTACTCATGGGATGGCTAAGCAATAACGCTAACGAATTACGTTCGCGCTCACCAGCACTGGTGTCGATAGCGAGGTTCATACCAGAGATAAACACTGAATACATCATGGTGAAAATGGCGATACCCAAAATCATTCCACCTTTAGAGTCCGGTGTGGCTTGATCTTCAATATTTATTTTGAGTGGCTGGGTAATGCGCGGATTAATTCCACGGGCAATTAAACGTATGCTGCCCATTTCAGCGCTATATGTTTGCAGCTGACGTTCAAGTCGACGAATCGACTTTTGTAGCTTCTCATCTGAATTATCAGCAATCAATAATACTTCTGCCGGTTTGGCTTTAGCCATGTTAGCGGCATAATCATCGCTAATGGTTAAGATGATTTTTTTAGCTTGTTCATCTTCACCATGGTTTATGCCGTTATTACTTAAGTAGCGCACTAAATCTGGCGCCTTGTCGGCATTGTGGATGTTGATGTTTAAATCTTCAGGGCTAGATAACTGGCCAATTAACACCATAAACATGGCGCACATGATCAACGGTGTACCGATGGCATAGTAAAGACCAGCCATTACCGATCGTTTGTCGCGTGCGGCGTCGACGAGTTCTTTACGCACCATTGCGAGTATCATTTTCATTATGCTGCAATCCCTTCGTCTGTTCCGATAAGTTCGATAAATGCATCTTCAAGCGAGTCTTTACCTGTTTGCTGACACAGTTCATCTGGGCTACCAATGGCAACAACTTTGCCGTTAGCCATTACGATGACGCGATCACACAAGGCGGCGACTTCTTGCATTACATGGCTTGAAAACAGCACGCAATGACCTTCAGCTTTGAGTTGCAATAAAATATCGCGCAGTAAGCGAGTGCTCATGACATCGAGTCCGCGAGTGGGCTCATCTAAAATGATGTTACTTGGCTTGTGCACTATGGCTTGTGCTAAGGCCGTTTTCATTCGTTGGCCTTGGGAAAAACCTTTGCAACGACGGTCGCTAATGTCTTCAAGCTTCAATTGTGCAATCACATCGGCGGTGGCTTGCCTGGCTTGTTTACGCGACATGCCACTGAGCTCGGCAAAGAAGCTAATGTATTCACGCGGCGTAAGGCGCTCATACAAACCAAAAGGGTCGGGGAATAAACCTAGCTGCTTTTTAGCGCCAATAGGATCGATAGCGACATCAATATCATTGACGGTAGCGGTTCCTGAGTCAGGCTTAAGTAAGCCAAATAAGGTGCGTAAACAGGTGGTTTTACCGGCACCATTTGGGCCAAGTAATCCAGTGATTTGACCATTTTCAGCGCTAAAACTTAAATCATCTAACGCCTGCACATCGCCAATCTTTTTGGTTAAGTTTGCAACAGTAATCATGATTATTCCTTATCTGCAGCAGTATTCGCTGGCGCTGTTGTTTCTATGTCTGTCGGCGTTTTGACAACTGGCAATGCTTCTACAGTATTCGCGTTGAGGTAAAAACTGCGACGAACATCTTTTTGCAAACATTCGCCATTGATGTCTTTTACCGAGCCTTGTTCAACTAACTGGGCGACTAGGTCATTGCCACAGCTTTGTCCTGCTACACCATGGGTAGCATAAGGCGCAATAAAATGTTTTGAATGGGTGAGTTTCTCTTGCGCTAGCGCGCCCCAGTTAGGTGGCGTAGCCGGGTCTAGCTCGCCAGATAATAGTAGGGTCGGTATGTCACTGTGGATTGGTTCGCTGAAATTCTCACTCTCAGATGGCATTGGCCAAGCTTGGCAAGTTTTTTCTAGCCCCTCTAGCATGTTGCCACTGATGTAGGAGTCTTTAGCATCTTTGCGCATTTGTGAAGTAATGCGATGAATGTCTTCGCCGCACACCACAGAGGCATGCATACCGATAGCAATACCTGTACTGTCAGCAGTTAAGGTGTAAATACCTAATATGGGTTGATAATTACCTTGTGCAGCTTGGTGAATCGCATGAGGGATCAGTGCGCGTATGTTTGGCATGTACATCGCCATGCGGATTGCGCCGCTAAACTTACCGCGTGTGAGTAAAAAGTCACTGAGTTCGTCGGTAAGCGGATCACGTACTTGCTGACTAATGGGGGCTTTCGCGAGTAGCATATCGACTTTATTGAACTCGTCAGCTAATTCAGGAAATTGCTGTTGGCAAGCAGGAGTACTTTTACAGTCGCGCCATAATACATTTAAGCCACGTTCTATTGAGCTACCAATGGCGACAACACTTTGTTGCATGGGCACCACGCCATCTAATGTCACTGTCAATAGTGCTTCTGGATAGTGGCGCATATAAAGCTGTGCCATGCGTGTACCATAAGAAATGCCGTATAAATGCAGTTTTTGATAGCCTAAAAATTTGCGTACCGCTTCAAAGTCTTTTAATGCTGAGTTGCTACCGTATTGTGTGATGTCGGCATCAATGTCGGCGAGGCATTTTTCGGTCATGGCAATCACATCGATATCGTCATCATTCATGCTGAGTAATTCAGTGGTGTCATCGTCACAAGATAGAATATTCGATTGGCCCGTGCCGCGTTGATCGATGAGTAAAATGTCGCGTTGCTGACGAACCTTTGACAACATACGATTAAAACCAGCTGCATTTTCAATCGCTGATTGGCCAGGACCACCTGCGATGGCCAGTAAGGCTTCACCAGGATGAGTGTTTTTAATCGCTGGTAAAATAGCAAAATGAATGTCGATTCTCTTGCCATCAGTGAGCTTAGGATTTTCTAACACGCTGATTTTACCGCATTGAAGCTGCTCGTCTAAACCGTCTAAGTAACAAGCACTGGTTTTAGCAGCCGCTGCAAGATTAACCTCTGGTGTGTCGGCATAGCTATAATTGGCGAGTAAAATACTTATAGCAGCAATAAACCAGCGGCTCGTAAGCGTTAGCGAATGGCATAAACCAGGGCGGTTAATTCGCTCTGCTAAGGCTGTATTGACAAACTTCCTGTTGATCATCGGAACGTTTCCTTTTTGCATTTCATGACGATTATGATACCTTAGCATCTAGTGTATGAGTGTATCAATGTATTAATACAGTTCCTAAAGGCTAATGTTAGAATTATTAAATGTCAACCCCAGCAGTGGTGAACCCATTTATCGACAGTTACACGATCAAATCGTGCGCTTAATTGTTGGCGGACAATTGCATCCTGAAGATGTGCTACCTTCGGTACGTCAACTTGCTGAGCATTTAGCCGTAAACCCAATGACAGTGTCGCGGGCTATGCAGCAACTTGTCGACCAAGGTTGGGTTGAACGTCGTCGTGGCCAGCCATCACGTGTGGCAGCAAGAACGTCAGCCAATAGTGCTTCTGGTAGTAGTTTACTGGCACCGCAATTATCTGAGTTAGTTGAGCAAGCGCGCCAGTTAGGAGTCGATTATGACCAATTACAGCGTTTGCTGGCGCAATATTGGGATAAAGAATAGCAGCAACACAGTTCATTCATTTTATCGTTAAGGATATTATCTAGGAAGTCGACAATGGAATCCGAACAACAACCCATTTTACGTTTTAATCATGTGAGCAAAACTTTTGCTGTCAAAGATAAATTGGCAGCAGGACATACAGTATTATCTGATCTATCGATAACACTTTATCCTGGGATGGTGGTCGGATTATTAGGCCAAAATGGTGCCGGTAAGTCGACACTAATGCGCTGTGCGTTAGGTATTATTGATATTGATCAAGGGGATATTTTAACCTTAGGCGAAACGCCTGCCGCGTTATCTATTCAGGCAAAAGAACGTATTGGTTATGTACCACAGCAGCCTTTTGGTTATGAAGGTTTTACCATTGATAAAGCATTAGAATTGCATCGAAGCTTCTACCCAAGCTGGGATATGACACTTGAGCAAGATTGGTTAGAGCGGTTCGATTTAGATGTCACCCAAGCGGTGCAAAAACTCTCGGTTGGGCAGCGTCAATCATTGGCCTTGATCATGGCCATGGCGTACCGCCCAAGTTTGTTATTACTCGATGAGCCCGTCGCCAGCCTTGACCCTATCGCCAGACGCAAGTTTATGAGCGACTTATTTGATCTCGCGCTTGATTCGGGTTCTGCTGTATTATTTTCATCGCATATCACCTCTGACTTAGAACGCGTTGCCAGTCATGTTGCCCTGATTAAAAAAGGTCAACTAGTGCTGTTTAAAGAGATTGATGCCCTGCGAGAAGAGGTTAAATTACTCAGCATAAATGACGGTACCACCTTACCATCAAGCTACAAAATTTTGAGTCAAAGCGGGCTAAATATGCTGGTGGACACGCAAGGCGACTCGGCCGTCATCACGGGAGTGCAGAGTGCCAAGGCCGTTAATTTAGAACAGTTATTTATGGAGCTGCATCGATGAGTTTGCAGCAGTTTAACCGTGGCAATAGCTTATGGCGTAAACCTTATCGTGGCATGCTGCGTTTATGGTTATATGACTTAGGCAGTGTCAGTTTTATTGCCACTGCAGGATTAGGCTTAGTGTTAGGACTGTTGTGCTTTATCAGCGGTAAAACTGAAGTTGTTAGCCTGGTTTTTTCAATGGCTACTGTATCTACTGCAGCAGCAATCGCGTGGCAGCTAAATCGGTTATCAGCAACCGAGTTGACCGGTCTAATACCTGGTTATCAACAGCATGTACTCATACAAGCAGCGAGCATCGCGGCGGGCATGTTATTGATACAGCTATTAATCTGTATTAGTTTTTCTGCTTATGATGTCATCCCCAAATTACTCCTCGCCATTGTGGTCGGTTTACTGTTTGTGTGGGCTTGTTTATGGCGCAGTAACAGTTTTCATTTATCATTTTTGTTATTCATAGCGGTACCCTTATTAGATCGATTAGTACTCACCATACCGACGTGGATAATGCTGATTATTGTTGCGATACTGTCTTATCATGTTATTGACTTGTGTCGGCGCTTACGCTGGAACAGAGAATCGCGTGTGGTGTACCTCAACGCCGTGCAAATGGGCTGGATGTGGTTGCCAAGCATAAAAGGTTTTACTTGGATTACCCGCTTTGAACGTTTTTTCCACCCGATGAATTTTTTCATTGGTCCTGTGCTGGCGGTAATGATGTTGTGCTTGCCAATTATCGCTCTTGGATTGATGTTGTTATCGTGGTTGTTTGAGATTAATTTGCCAACATTATTTTTATTGGCACAATTTTCGGTGCTCAGTTGCTCCATCGTTCATTGGAGTCGAATTCAACGTTGGCGCGCGGCAGAAACCTTGTTTTTACTACCTTGTTATAGTGGCCTGAACGGATTGCGTGATGCATTTTATCGAAGCCAATATCGTTTTATTGTGGTTTTGGTGATGATGATCAGTGCGCTAGGGCTAGTAAAATGGCTTATTGAGCCACAAATAACTCTGCCGTTTGTGGCTCATTTAGGATTAAGTACCTTTTGGGGCAGTGCCATTATGCTCGGTGCTGGCTCGGCTTGTCGTAACAGCTATCAAGCGACTGCGGCAATGCTGATTGTATTGATACACTCCATTCTGGTGTCACTGAGCTTTGCCGCCTTAAGGGACGGCGACAGCTTGACGATGTGGCTGCTTATTGATATTCCGCTAGTGGTCATCGGTATACTTGCACTAGTGTGGGGTAAGAGTCAGTTATGGAAAAATGGCATTAGTGCAGCTTAACAGCAGGTCTAATTTTAGTCCGAACGTGACGTTAAGCTCAAAAATAGAGCAAAAGCTCTTATGGTTTGTGGCCGCTTAATGTAGAATGCGAAAAGCGGAACACCTGTAAGCTAAAAAGGCCACAGCCATATGTCATTAGATCAATACCACGTAGTCCAACTTCTGCAGCAACAAGGTCAGTCACTAGGTCATAATATCGCCCTTGAAGGCTTTGATATGCCGGCCCCTTGGCACACTGTCTCTTGGAGTGCATTCAATACAATCACCGACTCAGTCGCACAGTTGTTAATTGAATTTGGCTTACAAGTACAAGACAAGGTGGTTATTTTAGCCCAAAACTGCCCACAGTGGACTTGTGCTGATATTGGCGCCCTAAAAGCGCGCAATGTGGTCGTGCCTGTGTATCCCACCAGTACTATCGATCAAGCGGTGTTTATTGTTAATGATGCTCAAGCTAAATTAATTTTTGCCGGTAACCAACAGCAATACGACATGGCATGTACCATTGCTACTCAAGCAGACTGCGTAGAGCATATTGTGGTGTTTGATGCGAATGTGACCCTGAATGCCGATAATCATGTGTACTTCGATCAGGTATTAGCGGCGCAATTTAATCCGCTGATTAACGCAGAACTCAATACCAGGCTTTCCAATAGCAACCTAGATGACTTATTAACGCTGATTTATACCTCTGGCACCACAGGTAACCCTAAAGGTGTGATGCTGGACTACCGTAATTTTGCCTCAATGATCAATCAACATGACAGTAAGTTACCTTTTACAGCGGGTGATGTGTCGTTGGCATTTTTACCTCTGAGCCATGTATTTGAACGCGGTTGGAGCATGTATGTATTGTGTCGCGGCGGCCATAATGTCTATCTAAACGACACGAATCGAATTAAAGAAGCCCTCGTTGCGGTAAAACCTCATACCTTATGTGTTGTGCCGCGATTTTTAGAGAAAATATACAGCGCAGTACACGATAAAGTCGGCCAAGCCTCTAAACCAAGGCAAGCTCTGTTTGCCTGGGCGATGAGAGTAGGCAAACGTCAATTTGACGTTAGCCAAGGCCGTGCTGCAGGAAGTTTGTGGTTAAGTGCACAGTGGCAGCTGGCTAACAAGCTGGTTTACAGTAAGCTACAGCAAGTGCTGGGTGGCAGGTTAAAGTTTATGCCTGTTGGCGGTGCAGCTCTCGATGTGAATGTGGGCAGCTTTTTTCACAGCATTGATGTGCCGGTATTGTGTGGTTATGGCATGACAGAGACCAGCGCCACAGTAACTTGTAACACCTTAGATAATCGCGTATCGGGATCGAACGGCAAGCCACTCGATGCCATGCAAATTAAGCTAGGCAAAGACGATGAAATCTTAGTGCGTGGCGACACCGTGATGCGCGGTTATTACAATCGCCCACAAGATACAGCTGAAGCCTTTGAAGATGGTTGGTTAAAAACCGGTGATGCAGGGCGTATTGATGAGCAAGGTAACTTATATATTACCGATCGTATTAAAGAATTAATGAAAACCTCGAACGGTAAATACATAGCACCGCAGCGAGTTGAAGGTAAGGTGGCTTGTTGTCCGTTTATCGAACAAGTCGCCATTGTTGCCGATGCGCGTAATTATGTATCTGCCCTCATTGTGCCAGCATTTGAAGCATTAAATACTTGGGCTAAAGCCCAAGGTATTCATGTTGAAAACCCAATTGAGTTATTACGTCACTCACAAGTGGTGGCTCATTTCGAGCAGCGATTAATTGAGTTGCAGCATGAGCTAGCTGGGTTTGAAAAAATCAAAAAATTCACTTTATTACATGAAGCATTTTCAATGGAGTCTGGACTCATTACGCCAACATTAAAGCTGCGTCGTAAAATGATTTACAGCAAATATCATAGTGAAATTAATGCCATGTACGGGCAGTAATTAATTATCAATAATAATCCTAAAGGACGCACTAGCGTCCTTTTTTGTAATACTTAGTGATAATTGCCAGTATTTTCAGTAGAGGTACAATACTCTATTTTAAAATTAGGCAACATAGAGGGAACTATGGAAATTATCACGGTAAATGGAAAGCCTGTTTTTAGATCTAGCACTCAGTCGTTTTATGACAATCAATTTAGCCAGAAAGTGTTGGCTAGTGGTATTTTTGCAGAGATGAGTGGTACATGATCAACAATTCGCAGAGTGAAGATGTTTCTGTTGGGATATTTCCGCCCTTGTTGTCATTTATAACCTTTTTAATTGCTTCTGTGTTGATGACTATATCATTTGGAGTAGCGGCATCTGTTACATTGAATTTTTATTTTGACCCTTCAGCAGAAGTGATTTTAGGTGTGCTAGCCGTTTTATCGATCAGTTTTTGCTTGGTGAATTACCAAGTAATTCTAGGTTCATTTTTTGCCGTTAAAGTGCTGAGAGTTGCTCAATATTCTCTTTTGGTTTTGCTGGTTCCTGTTGTGATAATAGAAGATTTTTCCGTTGGAGTATTCCTTGTTAAATTGGTTTCAGCTGTTATCGCGATTAGCTCAATATTTATTTTAGACAGCAAACAATATCAAATTTTTGTTCAACATCGATTAAATAGCGTTGAATATTATAAATCTGTGTAAGCGGAGATTGCTGCAAAAAAGCAATTAAACCGTTAAGTCACCCATAAATACTTAAAGCACTGGATGGCTGAATTTTCGTGGAAAATATCGCACTATTTATAGAATTGTCGCCTGTTAATCTAATCTTTAAATCTGTGTTATCTGATCGATACTTGTGTTCAAGTATTTAGTCATTGTCGCTATCATGTGTATCACGATTATTGATTGGAGCCGCTAAGCTATCCAACAGAGGCAGACTATCAATTCCATCCGAGTATTTTCCGGTAGTAACCAGCATCGTCAGCACGTTTATCTTATAAATCAAAAGGGTGATGCTAATGGGTCACTGTGAAGATCTAGTCGATTAATGAATAGACAAAATGAACAGAAAAGTGATGACGATATTGTCGGATTATTTCCACCTATGAAGTCCATAGCGGCTTTTTTAGCTGCGACACTATTCATGATGCTTTCCATCGCACTGTTAAATCTGCTCATTTTAGATTTTTATTTTGGTATAGTTGATATAGGAAGCGAGCTTCTGTTCTTATATCTATCGGCATTAGTAATTATTTTCAGTGGCTTCAATTATGCAGTTGTTAGAGGATCTTTCTTCGCTGTAAAAGTCTTAAAATGGTATTTCTGTATTTTATTTATTATATTTTTGCCAACAGTGTTTTTAATCGCAGAGCAGGCAACATTTATTTATGCATATCTGTTAGCTGTTGTTTTTTTGCTCATGTCACTTTACTTGTTACAAAGTAAATACTATCAAGTATTTGTTCAGTATCAATTTGATGCCTTAGAAGATATCAAAGAGGTTCGTGCTGAAATAGCGGCTGAAGTTGCTGCAGACAAAGCTAAATATTAAAAGGTTTTTTATTTTATTAGAGTGGCTTATAACTCAGTTAATATGGCAAATTCACGAACGATAATAAGGATAGTGAAGCTACAACTTTGGTTAAGTAAGCGTAGCTAATTTGCCGCTTAGCAACCCGAAAACATAGTGATTTGATTCCTTTATCGCCGGGAGATTTTTGTAATGGCAGATGAATACTATTTCAGATTTCTCCTCGCACTCCCCCCATAAAAAACCTACGTGATAATAACTTTTTTGATGACCTCGAGTGAGATGTGTCGTTAGAATGGGCTAATGACATTTGTTCAACGAACAAAACGTCAATGGACTCAAAATAATAATAAAGGATTCTTTGTGACAGACACTCAATTTAGCATGACTCTCAAACCGCGCTTTTGTGAAACCGACGCATTAGGACACATTAACAACACGGTTATTCCTGTGTGGTTTGAAGCGGCTCGTGAGCCCATTTTTGAAATCGTAAATCCAGGCCAAGATTTAACTAAGTGGAACATGATCATTGCTGGTTTTACCGTCGCCTTTACCGCACCAACATATTATGGCGCAGAAGTTGTGGTTAAAACGCATATTAGCCGTTTAGGCAATAGCAGCTTCGATATATTACAAAGCTGTTGGCAGCAAGGTAAAAAAACCGCTGAAGCGACCACTACTATGGTGCATTATAATTACCAAACTGAAAAAAGTGAGCCACTCGCTGAGTGTGTCCGTCAGCAATTGGCAGCGTTAACGGGTCCGGTTTAAGGTGTTAATGAGCCATAATAGCTTTAGGTAACATAAGGGCTTAACGTATAAATTTGACCACATAGCTGCAGCTGGTATTGATGTTAAAATTTTCCGTTTTAGCCCACGCCAGCCCAGTACGAACTAATTTTTCGGCAATACCTTGGCCGCGTAATGCGGGTGGGACAAAGGTGCGCTGAAAATCGATACTTTGACCATCTAAGTGGTATTCGAGCACGGCTTCAGCCCCTTGAGTGACGACCACAAAACGATGTCGATCGACTTGATGTTGCACTGTTACAGCTTCTTGGTTGCTCATGGCTTGTCCTCTATTGTTATTGATTGCTGCATTGTTTAAGCAAGATTAATGTCGTTATGCATGCGGTTACAAAAGATCGTTATTCATGCAGCTTCAATGCGGCAAGTAATTCTGGGGTTAATTTGGCTTTTTGGTTCGTTTTGAAGTTAAACATCACCACTTTTGCCCAGCCGATAGTCGTAACAGCTTGCTGTGCTTTACTGAACACTGTGTAATGCATCACAAAGCGGTCTTGAGTGATGTCACTTATTTTTACGCCAACAATGATAGCGTCAGGAAAGGTCAGTGGGCGCTTAAAGCGAGCATTGGTTTCGCTCAATACTGGACCTACTCCAGTGATTTTTATATCGCTTAGTAGGTTAATTTGATTAAAGAAATCGAGACGCGCGGTTTCAAAGTACTTAAAATATACTGAGTTATTAACGTGTTGTAGAGCATCCATTTCACCCCATGCTACTTGAATGTCTGTGCTGATAGAATGTTGAGCTAAAAAGTCATTCATGGCGGTTCTCTGTTGTGGATTAATAAATTAAACGCTTGTTTAAATTCAACTGTTAATCTAACAGTCTGGACGATGAACAACAAGGGACAGTGGCTATTACAGTAAGTATATCCAGTGAACTTATAAGGATTTCACCTTGCGAAAAGAGACTTATCTAACAACATCGAGTTTATGGATATCGTCATGTTGGGCAGTGTTTACTGCACGGTTTGCTAAGCTGCAAACTCAACTGAGTGCGCCGCAAAAGCTCTACCTCGTCGCGATAGTGTTGTTGTTTTGTACTGACTCCGTTGTGTGGGTGGCGATTATCAGCGTCATGGCGATGTCGATTGAGTTCTGGCATTTATTTGAACGCATGTGGCACAGTTTGGCTGGTAAAGCGGTGTTGTTATTGTTCTACGCCATCGTAGCTAATTTTGCCTTGGCAAGCTCAAGTTCAGTGGTTAACGATGTTGTTGGTGTGGCTGCTAGTAGTTTTAATTATACTCATAACTTTGCCATATTATTGTATATCCCAGCATGGAGTGTGGTGATGAGCTGTATAGTATTGTTAGTACTGCAGCTTATTTTCCCGCTGATGTTTGCCGTGTCTTTTTTACTCCGTCCTTTTGGTGTAACCAATTTTCGCTTGATTAGTCATCAACATTTTCATCGTACTACTTTTTGGGTGCGGGTGATTTTAGCTGCTGTTGTGCTGTATCACCTTGCCATGCTGATGGATCTGGGTGGGCAGATTGAGAAAGCCTTAGATGATCCACAAGTTGTGCAATTAGTTGAAGCCAAAACAGAAGATGAAATAATCGCAGATGATGGCACCCCTTTAGTTGTAAAACAACAAGGTGAGCAGCAAGAGGTTGCAGAGTCTCCGTTGATTAAAAGTGCTGATGAATTGGTGCATGATCAAGAACGTGACGTGATCGATGAGATTGCGAAGCGGCCATATAACCATTTACGCAGCCAGTATTTTACCAGTGTGCGCAAAGCCATTGCCTTGTTTGCTTTTCAGTTAGAGGCTAATGCTAAATCGCGCTGCCAAAAGCTGCCACTGTCGCATGTAGTTGAACTTAATGATTATGAAATACTTGAGATAACGCCAGATATCAATGCTGTGTATGGTTATCATTTTGAAGTTAAAAAATGCATCTCACCGGCATTTCCTAGCAGCTAATAAGTAGCACATATAAAAAAACGACCCAAGAGGCCGTTTTTTATATGTGCTGCTAAAGTCTTAATCGAAGGTTAGCTCACTAAAGCTAGTTACTTTTTTACACTTAGCTTGACGTTGATCGGCAAAACGGAGCATTTGGCAAGTCGTCATCCCCGCCGCTTCTGCAGCAACAAGTTCTTCTGCTACGTCTGACACAAATAAGATCTGCTTTGGCTTCAAGCTGATGGTATTGCAAATATTGCAGTAGGCTTGTTTGTCTAACTTATTGCCTGTTCGGGTATCAAAGTGACCATTGAACGAACCGGTTAAATCGCCTGCTTCGGTGTGGCTGAATAACAGTTTTTGTGCTTCGACAGAGCCAGAAGAGAAGCTGTAAATACGAATGCCTTTCTCTTTAATGCGCTCAATGCTCTCGATAAAGTCTGGATAAATATGGCCAGTAAACTCAACGCGGTTATAACCCTGTTTCCAGATTAATCCCTGCAGGGTTTTCAGTGGCGTAAGTTTGCGATCTTCGTCGATCCATTGCTGTAAAATCTCGATGACTCGTTCAAGTGACGCATCGGGTTCTAGGGCGATATCTTTAACATCGCTAATACAATAATCAACGACTACGTTATGTTGGTTTTGCTCAAGAAAATCAGCCATAGCCTTTCTTGAGTAAGGAAATAACACATCCTGAATAAAGTTAAGATCGGTAGTGGTACCGGCGGTATCAACGATAATAGCTCTAATGCTCATAAGACTTGTTACTCCAAAACAATAATTAACTTAATGATGATCCTATGCTTTATTGGGGATTAAGGCTAGTGCTATTCATCACTTTGCCCCTGTATTCGCTGATTTTGAGTGCAAGGTGTGAGCTAAGTTTAGATAACGCTAAATTGCCTTGAGTGATGCGGTCTGGTAGCTTCAGGGATAACTTTATGCTCGAGTTTTACAAGGAAGGCACCATGCTTACAACAGGGACAAAACGTTATTTCAAATGGCCGCTCATTTGGATTAACCGTATAACGAGATACACGCTATTACTGAGTTTTTTCTCCATAGGCGCGGTGTCTGCCACTGAGGTATTGCCGCAACTTAACACTGAAACCCTGAGTGTCAGTTCCACTCTATTTAGTGACCCAGCTGACTTTGTGGTGACCTTGCCAAACGGTTATACCAAGCAAACCGATAAGCGTTATGTGGTGTTATTTGACTTACACCCACGTAGCCATTTGTATTTGTCGGGAATGCACGATTGGATGAGCCATAATGGCGGATGGCCGTGGTTAGAGACTATCATTGTCACCGCGCCAGATGGTCATCAAGGGCTAGGTAAGTTGAAAAAGCAGGCCATTGAACAGCGAGGCGACCAAGCTTTACTGGATTTTTTTGAGCAAGACTTATTGCCAGCGATAGATAAACGTTATCGCACCAATGGCTTTCGTATTTTTAATGGTTTTACTGGCAATGCGGGTTTAGTGCTATATAGCCTCATCAATCGTCCTAGTCTGTTTAATGCGTATATTGCTGCCAGTCCGGTACTTTCTAAAGAGTTTGCTTATGTGTTGAGCGATGCGCCCAAAAAGCTGCAAAGCATGAAAAACCAGGCGCGATTTTTATTCGTGAGCACCAGCGACAGCGACTTTGAGCAAAGGCAGCTCGACTCGTTTGCGACGCTTGAAAATATTATTCAGACCCATGCCAATAGCAAATTGAATTATCAAATAAAGCGCTTTGATGGCAGCTATTATATGACTCAACCTATTTTGGCGACGGCATTGGGTATTGAGATGATATTTAATGATGTGCATACCGTATTAGCGGCAGACTCTGAGGTGTCACAACAAGGAACTAAGGCCATTCTAGCCTATTACAAGCACCTTTCAGATGACGTTTATGGCTTTGATGTACCTGCGATTGATTCACTGCTAGCGTTGGCTGATAGTTTATCTCCGGAGCAAGCCATTAGTGTGTATCAAGACACGATTAACGCTTACCCAAAAGCTGACTCCGCTTATCATTCGTTAGCCAGTGTTTATGCAGCAGCAGGTGACATTGACCAAGCAATCGCTTTTGAAAAACAAGCGCTCGCCAATACTGATCATCCGTTTTATCAAAGTAAATACACTCAGCAATTAGCTGAATATCAAGCGCAGTAAAATTAACTCTGGTGAGTTTATTACAGTAAAATAAGGGGCGATATTTCGCCCCGTATTTTTGATTGCGTTATTGTTTATGCTGCAGTTTCAAGCCACTGATTGATTTTCTGCTCCATTAAATCCAACGGTAATGCACCATTTTCTAAAAGACGATCATGAAACACTTTAATATCGAACTTATCACCTAAAACTTGTTTGGCTTTTTCGCGAAGTTCGATAATTTTTAGCTCACCTAGTTTATAACCCAGTGCTTGCCCCGGCCATACTGTGTAGCGTTCAATCTCAGCTGTCGCTTCAGATTGATGAATACCTTCAGTCGCTACCGCGTAATCAATGGCTTTTTCACGGCTCCAGCCTTTGGCGTGCATGCCCGTATCAACCACTAAACGTACTGCACGATGTAGCTCAGATTGTAAGCGACCAATATTATCAATTGGGTCATTAGCATAAATACCCATTTCGGCAGCTAAGCGTTCAGCGTACAAGGCCCAGCCTTCACCAGCCGCATTGGAGTAAAATACGGTACTCAACAGGGGCAATTCATCAGACAAGCCAATAATGGTTTGTAAATGATGACCTGGATTGGTTTCGTGGTAGGTCAAGGTTTGTAATGAATAAGATGGCAGTGATGCTGTATCATACAAGCTGATCCAGAACGTGCCTTTGCGTGAACCATCTTGCGATGGGGCATCATAAAATGCACCGCTAGTTGAAGCTGCACGACTATCTGGTACCGCTTCAATGGCCACATCTTGGTCAGGTAAACGGCCAAACCAGTCTGGTAATTTGGCATCAACTAAGGCTAAGTCGGCATCAATATCGGCCATTAGTTGTTGCTTACCTTCTGGCGTATTTGGGTAAAGATATTGTGGGTCGTTGAGCAATACTTGCATGCGCTCACCTACAGTACCGTCAACATAACCCACCTCTTTAAGTAGTCCGTCCATTTCCAGAGTAATCCGTGCCACTTCGGCCAAACCGAGTTGATGAATGTCATCGGCGGTTTTAGTTGAGTTACCTAAATGTTGGATAAGTGTCTGATATAGCTTAGCCCCTTGAGGCAAACGACCAATGCCAGCTTCATGGGTTGCTTTTGGACGCACGGCTTCTAACGCATTGATTAGTTGGCGAGTTGCGGCATAGTATTTAGTTTCAACCAGTTCAGCGGCAGAGCTGATTAACGCATCACTACCCGCAACCTTTGCAGTATTAAGTTTAGCGCCAAAACTGGTGACTAAAGGATGCATGTTAGCCGGGCTGCTGATTTGTGCCTGTAACCCTCGTAAGGTGTTATCAATAACAAAATCGGGTGGAATGACGCCTATATCGGCATCATGGTTAAGCTTATCGACAAGCGTGCCCATTGCTGCAGGGTACATGCTTAAACGGTTTAAATAGGCGTTCGCTTCATCGGTATTGGTTACGGCAAATTTGTCTTCCATATAACCCGGAAATTCAATTTGTAAACCCGATAGGTGGTTGACGGAGTAGGGTAAAAACCACACACCATATTCGCCTAATACCGTACCATAATTCACTGTTTGAGCCGGCAGCAATGCGCCTTTTACTTCCGATTTTATCGCGCTCAAGCTTATTTTCTCTGAATCGCTAAGGCTTGAGGCATCAATACTGTTCAGTTGACTCAGTATTGCCTTAAGGCCTTTTCGACGGTGAGTTTCACCAGATGGGCTGTAGTCGGTGAGTTTAGACATCACTTTGGCATTGATACTGGCATCGCTTACGCCATAGTAAGTGGCAATTTCTGGTCTAAGTAGAAAGTAATCTCTCGTGATCGACTCTACTTGTTGTTTAAGGCTTAGCTTGGTCGCTGAGTTACCTGTTTGGTCGCTGGCTGTTTTTGAGTTGTTATTAGCTG
This sequence comes from Shewanella sp. SR43-4, assembly GCF_014163845.1. Classification (NCBI taxonomy): domain Bacteria; kingdom Pseudomonadati; phylum Pseudomonadota; class Gammaproteobacteria; order Alteromonadales; family Shewanellaceae; genus Shewanella; species Shewanella sp. SR43-4. The sequence continues at coordinate 55,830 of NZ_JACJEB010000010.1, forward strand.
TACTGTGATCAGAGCAAGCGGTGGCAAGCAGACTTATAATAATGGCAGGGATAATTTTTTTCATTGATTACTCATTACGTTAATAGTGGCATTCAAGTACGAATATGAGCATATCCTAACAGTTATGAGGCTTAAGCTGTTGCAGTTTTATGTGCGACCTATTGAAAAATAACGCTGTCAGTTTGACGATGAGGTATAAATATGGTCTAACATTATTGAACATTGACATGAAATGGAGAAGGATATGTTAGGTGAAAGCCATGCGTTATTAGTTGATTTTCCTGAGTATCAAGACAAGATTTTGATGTTAACCGCCACTGATACTGAGTTTGCAGAAGATGCAAAGCAGTACCATAATTTAGATACTGAAATTCGTAAGCTGGAGTTACGCAACTCTCCAACAAGTGATGACTTTATGCATCAAGCCAAGCTTGACCGAACCGTGCTCAAAGACAAGCTTTACCTGCAGTTTACGCAAGCTTAATTCGTTTATTCGGCATTTTTGGCTATGTCACCATTTAGGTTGTGATGACATGGTCAATTCTTGCTGCCATACCAGACAATTAAATTTGGCATAAAATTGCTGGTTATTGTTCGATTCTTATCATGTTAGGTTGCCATTCTGTACCGTTGTAGCGGCGTTAAAACGCCATAGTAGTCGATTGAACTCACTTATAGAGACATTGATAGAATTGAGTTGTATTGCTTAAAACCTGAGGTTTGTTCTTCTCGGGAAGAGCTTGGACGACTATTGGCTGATGTTTTTTTAGAAATTCCTAGTACAGGTGCGCCTTATGATAAGTCACATGCGTTGAGTCGTATTCTAGATGAAGTATTGCCTATTTTTACTCAACAAGATTATCAAATTCGAATACTGGTAGAAGGCTTGGCTCAGTTAATCTATAAAGCAACGATTAAAGGGCCAAATGATCTAGCAGTGTCTTATTTTGTACCTTGTTCGACTTGGAAGTTGAGTGGTCAAACTTGGCAAATGTTATTTCATCAAGGCACTTCATGTGAACCTTTTGACGTTTTCAGTAACAATGTGCAGTAGCTAAGTTGAGTTAGCTACTGTTTTAGAACCTTTCAAATATGATCTTACCTTCGGACAACCATGAGGTTAAATCGAAGTAACTAGAATCGCAGGTGCAGATGAGTCAGCGAGTATCCAAAACAGGGATGTTTTGGCTAAGCCCACACGGATGTGCTTGCGGCGTCTCGCTTAATCATCTGCACTGAGCCTGCGGCTGGCAATTAGTCACAGTGAAGTGACGATTCAAGTTAAGCCAAGCCAGTACCAAGTCGTTTAGGCGCAGTAACTTACTACGCTAAACGGCGTCCCAAATCATTTACTCTTGTACAAATACCTGATGGCCGTTGACCCAGGTGGCGATGACGTTGTTTTGCCAAATCTGTTGTGGGTCAATTTTAAAATAATCATCTTCGACTAAGATAAAGTCAGCTTTTTTACCGGGTTCTAATGAACCTAATAATTGTTCTTGGTGGCCCGCGTAGGCGGCGTCGATGGTGAAGCTTTTGAGTGCTTCGATGCGTGATAGTTTTTCGCTAGAGAGCCAGCCGTCGAGTGGCTGGTTAACATGATCTTGGCGGGTAACTGATGCATGTAATCCAAAAAATGGGTTAGGTGACTCGATGGGAAAGTCTGAACCGTTGGCGATAACGGCATTGGCGTTTAACAGTTTTCGCCATGCATAAGCGCCGGCTAGACGGGCTTTACCTAAACGATTTTCGGCCATGTTTTTATCGCTGGTGGCGTGGGTTGCTTGAATTGAGGCGATAACCCCAAGTTGGGCAAAGCGCGGTATATCGGCTAAATCGAGAATTTGTGCATGTTCAATGCGGTGGCGTAATGCTTTAGAGTCTGTGGCTGCAATCGCGGTTTGGTATTTATCGAGTACGACTTGATTGGCATTATCGCCAATGGCGTGGGTGTTGACCTGAAATCCCGCTTTCATCGACTGTAAAATTAGTTTGCCTAATTGCTCGTCTGAGTAAAGCATTAAGCCTTTATGGCCAGGTTGATCTGAGTATTCTTTGATTAACGCAGCGCCGCGACTGCCCAGTGCGCCATCGGCTGATATTTTAACGCTGTCGACTTTAAACATATCGTCAGCCGTGGTGATGAATCCTTGTTTTAATATGGTGTCAAAGCGTGGGTCTTCTACCGACAGCATGCCATTGACTCGAATGCTCATGGCTTTTTTATCGGCTAATTGCTGATAGGCTTTGATGTTAGCAATGCTAATCCCTGCATCGTGAACGCTGGTGAGTCCGTAAGAGGCAAGGCTGTTCATCGCTAGCGTTAAAGTGGATTCAAGTTGCTGCTGGTTAAGGTCTGGAATGATGTTAAACACTAAGTTCATTGCATTGTCGATAAGTACGCCAGTTGGATTACCTTGCTCATCTTTAACAATTTCCCCGCCTTCTGGCGCGACTGTGTTGGCGGAAATACCGGCTAGGGCTAGGGCTTTGCTATTCACCCAAATAGCATGGCCATCTACCCGACCAAATGACACTGGGTTAGCGCTAAAGGCTTTATCTAGGCTTTCTTTGCTGGGAAATTGCTTACTGTCCCATAATTCTTGGTTCCAACCGCGACCCATCAGCCAGCCATCGGTGGGATTTTTTTTACTGAATGCTTGAGCTCGCGCAACTGCATCTTGCTCGCTACTGGTATTGGTCAAATCAGCAGTGAGTAGGCTCAAGCCGTAATTCAGTACATGACCATGGGCGTCGATTAATCCAGGCAGTAGCGTTTTACCTTGTCCATCAATTAAGGTGATATCAGTCGCCGTGGGTAAGGTTTGATTTTGGCTAAATAACTGATCAATTTTATCATCGGTAAATTGAATCGCATTAAAGGTTTGCAGTTTGCCGTCAACGAGAGTGTAGCCATTAACGTGATGCACCAGTGTGGTTTGCGCCATGCTGTTAGCGCTAAAACCTGCAAAACCCAATGCTATCGATAGCGCTAAATACCCTTTTTTCATCTTGTTATCCCTTGTCATGCGACCATTTAATCAGCACCCATTAAATGTTAATTAATCGTTAATGGCAAGAGGCGTAATGGGGTGATGGGATGTCGATTAGCGTTTTATGTGTTTAACTCCTTTGTCTAAGGATTTGTAAATCAGCTTAACGGCCAATTCTGATGAGAAGTTAAGCTGTTGTCATGGCGGATGACTAAATCACAGTAACTGACTGGTTACTGCACGATTAATGCGGTAGGGCAATTACCTGACCTTTTTTGACCACGGTTTTGCACGGATTAACCCCGTATGCGTAAGCCAATTGTGCTGGTGTGGTGATGTCCCACAAACAAAAATCGGCTTGTTTACCGATGCTAATACTGCCGACATTATTATCGATACCCAGCGCTTTTGCAGCATTAATGGTCACACCTTGTAAGGCTTCTTCTGGGGTTAATCTAAATAGCGTACAGGCCATATTGAGCATTAATAAGGTTGAGCAAATAGGCGATGACCCCGGATTAAAATCGCTGGCAATCACCATAGGTACCTTGTATTGGCGCAGTAATTCAATTGGCGGTAATTGGGTTTCGCGTAAAAAGTAAAATGCCCCTGGTAACAAGGTTGCGCAGGTACCGCTTTCACTAATGGCTTTAACGCCAGCTTCGTCTAAAAACTCAATATGATCGACTGATTTAGCCCCAAGCTTGGCGGCTAAGGCGCTACCGCCCATGTTGGTTAATTGCTCGGCATGCAGTTTTATCTGTAATCCTGCTTGTTTCGCTGCGGTTAATACTCGCTCCGTTTGCTCAATACTAAAGGCGATATTTTCACAAAAGACATCCACAGCATCAGCAAGGTTTTCAGCGATTACCGCGGGGAGCATGTCATTGATGACGAGGTCGATATACGCATCGGCATTATCTTTATATTCTGGCGGGATAGCATGGGCGCCTAAAAAGGTGGTGCAGACGTCAATATGATGATGCTCGCCGAGTTCACGCGCTACGCGAAGTAATTTAAGTTCGGTTTCGGTGTTTAAGCCATAGCCTGATTTAATTTCAACTGTGGTGACGCCTTCTCTGGCTAGGGCGTTTAAGCGTTGTCGGCCCAGTTCAAAGAGTTCGGCTTCATCGGCATCACGACACGCATTAACCGTTGAGATAATACCGCCACCTGCGCGAGCGATTTCGGCGTAAGTCGCACCTTGTAAACGCTGTTCAAATTCGTGGGCACGATTACCGGCAAAGACTAAGTGGGTGTGTGCATCAATGAGCCCCGGCGTGATCCAGCCGCCTTTGCCTCTGTAAACAGGTGTTGCCAGTACATCAAACTCAGGTAGTTCACTGCGCGGGCCAACCCAAGCAATTTTACCGTCTTTTACTGCAATGGCCGCTTGAGGTATTACGCCGTAAGCCCCTTGGATATTGGTATCCATGGTGGCCACGTTTACATCAATCCACACTTGATCCCACGACATAACATCCCCTCAAAATCGGTTTATAACTGTTTGCTAAACAATACTTGTTTTAGCTTGTATATACAAGGTAGGATGAATGATGTGTTTTTAAACAGCAATGGCATTATTGTCTAAAAAACCTGAGAGCTGCTTATATGGTCCAAGCAAAGTTTGCCCAAATAAAACAATTCATTTTGAGCCGTATTGAAACGGGCGAATGGCAAGAAAACGATCGAGTGCCGTCTGAAAATCAGTTAACTGAATTGTTTGCCTGTAGCCGCATGACAGCAAGGCGGGCGTTAACTGAGCTGGTGGACTCGGGCGTGTTAGAGCGCACTCAAGGGGTAGGCACGTTTGTGGCGGGATTAAAGTCGCAATCGTCACTGTTGGCTATTCGTAATATTGCCGACGAGATAAAAGATCGCGGCCATGGCTATAGCGTTCAACAGCTGGAACTAAAACAAATAGATGCCTCAACAGCGGTGGCGAATGCGTTAGGACTTGAAGTCGGCAACCCAGTATTTTATTCAGTATTAGTGCATTGCGAGCAAGGCTTACCACTGCAAGTTGAAGAGCGTTATGTGAACCCACTACTTGTACCTGATTACCTACAACAAGATTTTAACTTACATACACCCCATGAATATTTATCGGCGGTGGCGCCACTGACAGAGGCTAAACATACCGTTGAAGCCATTATGGCTAATGAGCTGTTGCAGCAACGTTTAGCTATTACGGCGAGTGAACCCTGTTTACAAATTTTACGTCGCACTTGGTCACGCCAAGGTGTGGTCAGTTTTGCTCGCTTAGTTCACCCGGGCAGCAAGTTTAAACTGGGTGGTCATTTAACGTTTGCGCGTTAAATAGTGATATCGAAAATGAAAACCTTAAGACATTAATCATAAACAACAAGACCAATAAAAAACCAAACCGAATTAATCGGTTGAAGAGGATAATATGGACAAACGACATGATCCAAGCCGTCGCATTATTGCCCCGCACGGTACTCAATTACAGTGTAAAAGCTGGTTAACTGAAGCGGCAATGCGGATGTTAATGAATAACCTCCACCCAGATGTAGCCGAGCGCCCAGAAGACCTAGTGGTTTATGGTGGTATTGGCCGTGCTGCGCGTGACTGGCAAAGTTACGACAAGATTATTGAGGTGCTAAAGCGCCTTGAAGACGATCAAACCTTATTGGTGCAGTCTGGTAAACCTGTAGGGGTGTTTACCACTCATGCCAATGCGCCCCGCGTGATTATTGCTAATTCAAACCTAGTACCACATTGGGCTAACTGGGAACACTTTAATGAACTGGATAAAAAAGGTTTGGCTATGTATGGCCAAATGACCGCCGGTTCGTGGATTTATATTGGTTCCCAAGGCATTGTTCAAGGCACCTACGAAACCTTTGTCGCCATGGCGAAACAGCACTTTAATGGCTCGTCAGCAGGCAAGTGGATTTTAACTGGCGGTTTAGGTGGCATGGGCGGCGCGCAACCATTGGCTGGTACTATGGCGGGTTATTCAGTATTAACCTGTGAAGTCGATGAAAGCCGTATCGATTTTCGCATGCGCACCGGTTATGTCGACAAAAAAGCCACTTCATTAGATCAAGCATTAGCGATGATTTATGAAGCAAACCAAAGCGGCAAGCCTGTTTCGGTGGGTTTACTGGCGAATGCCGCCGATGTGTTTACTGAGTTAGTGACTCGCGGCATTGTGCCTGATGTGGTCACTGACCAAACCTCAGCCCACGATCCATTAAACGGCTATTTACCTCAAGGCTGGACCTTAGAGCACGCAGCGCAAATGCGTAAAACTGACGAAGCGGCAGTGGTTAAAGCGGCTAAGCAGTCAATGGCCGTTCAAGTTAAAGCTATGTTGGCATTACAAGCTGCCGGTGCGGCAACCACGGATTACGGTAATAATATTCGTCAAATGGCCTTTGAAGAAGGTGTGAAGAATGCGTTTGACTTCCCAGGGTTTGTGCCTGCGTATGTGCGGCCATTATTTTGTGAAGGCATTGGACCATTCCGTTGGGTAGCCTTGTCTGGCGATCCGCAAGATATCTATAAGACAGATGCCAAAGTCAAAGAGCTGATCCCTGATAATCCGCAGTTACACAATTGGCTCGACATGGCGCGTGAGCGTATTGCATTTCAAGGTCTGCCGGCACGTATCTGTTGGGTTGGCTTAAAAGATCGTGCCCGCTTAGCGCTAGCCTTTAATGAAATGGTCAAAAATGGTGAGTTATCCGCACCGATTGTCATTGGTCGTGATCACTTAGATTCTGGCTCAGTTGCCAGTCCAAACCGTGAAACCGAAGCCATGCTCGACGGTTCTGATGCGGTATCGGATTGGCCATTAATGAATGCTTTACTCAATACGGCCAGTGGTGCGACTTGGGTATCATTACATCATGGCGGCGGCGTAGGCATGGGCTTTAGTCAGCACTCTGGGGTGGTGATTGTTGCCGATGGTACCGATGAGGCTGCGGTGAGATTAGGCCGAGTATTATGGAACGACCCCGCTACTGGGGTAATGCGTCATGCAGATGCTGGCTATGACATTGCAAAAAATTGTGCCAAAGAGCAAGGCTTAGACCTGCCAATGTTAGGAGCATAACCCATGTCGACTTATTCATTTGAACTTATTCCAGGTACGCTGACATTAGCTCAGACTCGTGCGATCAGCCGTAATAGTGTCAAGCTGACCCTTGCGAAGGAAGCGATTAAAGATATTAAGCAAAGTGCTGAGATCGTTCAGCAGGTGCTCCGCGAAGGCCGAACTGTTTACGGCATCAATACAGGCTTTGGTTTATTAGCCAATACTAAAATTGCCCCTGAAGACCTGCAATTACTGCAACGCTCTATTGTGCTATCTCATGCCGCAGGTATTGGCAAATACATGCAAGATGCCACTGTGCGCCTAATGATGGTATTGAAAATTAACTCATTAAGTCGCGGTTTTTCGGGCATTCGTTTAGAAGTGATTGAGTTTTTAATCCAGCTAATCAATGCCGGTGTGTATCCATGTGTGCCTGAAAAGGGCTCGGTTGGTGCATCAGGTGATTTAGCGCCACTCGCACACATGTGTTTGCCGTTATTAGGCGAAGGCGAAATGAGTTATCAAGGCCAGATCATTAGCGCTAAAGAAGGCTTAGACATCGCAGGATTACACCCCATAGAATTAGCCGCTAAAGAAGGTTTAGCGCTTCTCAATGGTACTCAAGCATCTACAGCGCTAGCGCTTGAAGGGTTATTTAATGCCGAAGACTTGTTTGCTGCTAGTTCAGTGATTGGTGCTATGAGTGTTGAAGCGGCTATGGGCAGTCGTAGCCCATTTGATATACGCATTCATGCTGCGCGTGGTCAAAAAGGCCAAATTGATTCGGCCGCTATTTTCCGTCATCTGTTAAGCAATGAGTCCGAAATTAGCTTAAGCCATACCAATTGCGAAAAAGTACAAGATCCCTATTCACTACGTTGTCAGCCGCAAGTGTTAGGTGCCTGTTTAACCCAAATACGTCAAGCTGCAGAAGTGCTTGGGGCTGAAGCTAACGGTGTTACCGATAATCCACTGGTGTTCCAAGACACTGGCGATATTATTTCGGGCGGTAATTTTCATGCGGAACCTGTAGCAATGGCGGCAGATAATCTTGCAATTGCGATTGCTGAAATGGGTTCAATTTCCGAGCGTAGAATGGCTTTACTCATTGATTCTAGCTTATCTAAGTTGCCGCCATTTTTAGTGGATAACGGCGGGGTGAATTCTGGTTTTATGATTGCTCAGGTGACTGCGGCAGCGTTAGCGTCTGAGAACAAAACCTATGCTCACCCAGCCTCGGTAGACAGCTTACCCACATCGGCTAACCAAGAAGATCATGTGTCGATGGCCACCTTTGCTGCACGGCGCTTACGCTACATGAGCGAAAATACCCGTGGTGTATTAGCCATTGAATTGTTAGCTGCTGCACAAGGACTCGACTTTAGAGCGCCTTTGCAACCAAGTACAGCAGTGGCAATGGCCAAAGCCGAACTGCGTGACATCGTCACGTTTTATGATAAAGACCGTTATTTTTCACCTGATATCGAGAACTCGGTCGATTTGTTATCGAGTGCAAGCTTTAACAGGCTGCTGCCACAGGGGATGTTACCGAGCTTTTAGTGATGCCACTGATCATTAGCATAAGATATTGATCAATAATCCGATAAAGGGCCGAAAGGTCCTTTTTTATTGCCTTTCTTGTTCAAGGCTAAGCTAATTTTTGTTTAATCTTTCATAGGTATACTGGCACTATTTATCACTGCTAACATAGCCGTGACTTACATTTATATTGAGCGTGTTACTGATCTTGTCGAGGTTTCGTTAACGTTCTGCATCAACACAATGCATAATGTCATATTGATAAGCCTGTGAATGCTTTATCATTTTTTACGCGATTTAATTTAAGTCTCTTTATTGAGTAAAGAGAACGTCTTGCTAAGGATTTTTTTGTGAATATAGATGTACGAGTTGAAATGGCGGCTTGGTTAACCCGCTTAGGCATTAATAGCCAACCATCGGATGGTGTTGCCACATCAATATTAGTTCTTGCTTGTTTACTGGTGGCAGGTATCAGTTACTACATTACCCACAGATTTGTGGTTCATGGTGTGAATGCCGTGATCCGTCGCTCCTCGGTGACTTGGGACGATATTTTTATGCGCTTTTTTGTATTTGAGCGCCTCGCTATTCTGGTACCGATTTTAATCCTCGATTTATTAATGCCTATTTTAGTGACTGAGCACCCGTTAATCAGTGCCATTATCGACCGTTCTCTTAGCGCTTTGTTGGTGTTCTTTATTATTCGCGCAATATATAGCGGCTTAAATGCCATCGATGAAATTGCTGATGTTAATCATGTGAATCGCCGTTTACCGGTAAAAAGCTTTGTTCAGCTAACCAAATTATTCCTGTTTTTTATTGGGTTAATTGTCGCATTTGCCATTTTAGCCGACCAGTCGCCTATTTATTTTTTTAGTGGCTTAGGTGTGGCAACTGGTTTGGTAATGCTAGTGTTTCGCGACACTATTTTGGGTTTTGTTGCCGGAATTCAGTTAGCGGCTAATCGCATGGTGAGTAAAGGCGATTGGATCCAAATGGATAAGTATGCTGCAGACGGCGCAGTTGAAGACGTTACATTAACCACAGTCAAAGTCCGCAACTGGGACAATACCATTACCATGATCCCAGCCTATGCATTAGTGTCTGATGCATTTAAGAACTGGCGCGGCATGTCTGAGTCTGGTGGTCGACGGATTAAGCGTTCAATCAACATCGATGTAAATAGTATTCAATTTTTAACTGATGAAGAACGTCTACGCCTAGGTAAGGTGAATTATTTAAAAGAATACTTACCACAAATATTTACTGAAATCAGTGTCGCTAATGCTAACGTAAGTGATATTGAAATGAAGGTGAACGGTCGTCATCTAACCAATATCGGAACATTCAGAGCATACTTACAAGAATATTTGCGCCGTCATGAAAAAATACATAAAGACATGACATTGATGGTTAGGCAGCTTGCGCCAACGACTGAAGGCTTACCCATCGAGTTGTATATTTTTACCAATGACATTCGATGGACCTATTACGAAGCCATTCAGGCCGATATTTTTGACCACATTTTTGCCGTGTTACCCGAGTTTGGTTTACGTGCGTTTCAAAATCCGACAGGAACCGATATTCGTAGCATAAAGCAACACACCGAACAAGATTGATAAGCGGTCAGATAATGGATCTCTGAGTCGTTAAATCACCGATACGACTCTTTATATCAGGGCTGTGCCCGTGCAAGCCAGTTGGTTAAATAATCTCAATAGGCAAGTTCGGGCAATAAGTCACCACAGCCATAGTGTGTCGACAGGTCTGAGCATAATGATAGGCTTGTGCTGACTGAAGGTTAAGTGACTCAGCGTATAAACAAGGACAGTGGGTTAAAGGTTATTTCTACATTGGCTAAGCAGTAGCATATCGCCGCTATTTTTGTTGATAGTCAGGGATTACTTTTGGGTGCACACCCTTGATTGAACGATAGAAATCCATTAACTGGTTTATTTCCGCTTCAATCTCTCCGCTCGGCTTTAAGGGCTTGGCAATCACAATGGCCTTTCGGCCAAAATCTAATCCTATTGGCACAATATCAACATTGGCTTTGGCTGCTATATGATAAAAACCACTTTTCCAACGTGTTACAGGGCTGCGGGTTCCTTCAGGTGCTAAGGCTAGTTTATAAAGCGGATCTTGTTGGAATAACAGTACGACGCCATCAACTAAATTATTGTATTTGCTTCTATTGACTGGACTGCCGCCCATGGCGCGAAACATCCACCCCCAAGGTGGAATAAACAGCTGATGTTTGCCCAAAAAGTGGATTTTAGTGCCTAACGCACTGCGAGCGATAATACCGATAATGAAATCCCAGTTGCTCGTATGTGGGCCAACAATGATGACGCACGGCCTGGTTTTATCCAGTTGGCCATCTATTTTCCAACCAAGTATTGTGAGTAATCCAGAGCAAAGTGAGCTGAACATGGCGTCATTCCAATCATTGAGCTTTATTAAGCTTTTTGTTTTATGGTATTGACTCATCAAAGCCTGTGCCGAGAATCGGAGTCAAACATGTTTTCTAGCTATTGCGACGTGTCAGTGTATCTGATCTCATATCAGCATAGTCGATCATCATGGCCATTTGATGCTTGAATCTGACTTAAAATAATCGCTGGCATGAGACTATGTTAGGCATGGGCTTAAATGCTCACAAGACAAATTTGTGCCTCAAGAGTGTGCTTATTCGCCCTAGGGAATACCGCTTAGCAGAGCACATCGGCATGCTAAGCGTGTAGCATCAACTCATTCTTAAGCGGGATGTGCTAGTGAGTGCTTGGTTTGCTAAATTCTGCAATACGTTTTGCCTCGTCTAGGATGGCTTGTTCTAATTCTGCTTCTGACTTCATCCGTTCCAAATCTAATTTCATCCGCTGTTGCTTTGGTAAAGCAGTGCGAGCTTCCATAATAGGGTGGTTTCTAATCAGCTCATAATGGCTAAACAGCTTAGGGAAGTCGGCGACAACTTGTTCCGACATGGATAAGGCATCAAATAATTTGCCAATGCGCATAACGCCTTCAGACAACTCACAGCGATCTTCTAACATTGCTGCAGCAATATAGCGGATATCGGTCAGTATCTGCTGTCTGCGCTCCTCGGCTTTAGTCTTACGCTCTGACTGTGCGAGTTGATTAGCTTGGGTGCGACGCTTAAGCGTTATCAGTAAGTATGTTGCGTAAGTTGCAAGGGCAATAATGATGAGTAATGCAATAACGATGGCGGTTGTAGACACAATTTATCCTTTTCTGAATACAAAACTGGCGCCATATGCGCCAGTTTTCTGATATCAAACCAAGAAATAGCTTGGTATTACTTTCATCGAGCAGACTAGTCTTTCTGCTGATAATCTTTAAGCAGATCCGCACCTGATTCAAAACGATTCAATAGGTCATCGTCGCTCAGTTGCTTTTTAGGGCTTTCCATTGGCGTATCATCACCATCAGTAAGACCTAAACTTAACATCAGTTGCTCAATTCTGTCTAATTGAGCGTCCAACCACTTTTGGTCTGCGTCAGATAAATCACGACCTTCTTCAAGTTGGTCGAGTAACTGATTTAATCTTGGATCGTCTTCGAGTTTCAATAACTTTTGCTCGTCAGTTAGCTTAGGCTGTTTAGGCTTAACCACTAAAGGCTTGGTAATTGATGTTGGTAATATTAATGCGACCGGCTTTTTACTGCCATGGCGTGCATCTTTATTTTTAACCGTTGCATTATCCGCGGCTTGTTTAAGCAACGTTTCATTATGACGGCTGCCTGATTTACGGCCGGTTTCTGACTTTTTACCATCGACCGCATTGCGATCGACTTTTTTTACTCTTGGGGCAAACTTAGCGCCGTTTTCGCCGCCTTTGCGAGTTTTTTTACTGCGAGCCATGATGTTCTCGTTAGGTTTTCTAAACACGTCCTTGCAGATCAATTTCTACAAGACACTAAATAAGGATGCGCTTTATATCAGATTTTGATGATTTTTGCATCAAAACCAGATCTTTCAATGCAAATAATAGCTCAAAATCACTATTCAATGCTAAATATTCAAATGTAGAGTGCTGATAAAAGCTTACATGAGTTGGATTGTTTTTGTAATGCCATTTGGCAAAATGGTCTTTATCAGTCAGTAAGGGAGTGCTTATTGCTAACCAGCCACCCGGTTTAATCAATTGATTGAGTAAGAGCCATTCTCGGTGAGGATGACGAAAGTGTTCAAAGACTCGATAACAGCACACAAAATCATAACGCTGTTGCAGCACTGACTGATCAGCAGCAAAAAAAGGATCGTACTCATTAACAATATGGCCGGCATCAGCGATAGATTGTCTACTGTGCTCGTCAAGTAAGCGGCCAAAATTGAGGCCTGTTAATGTACCGGTTTGTTGCTGAGATATTTGATCTAACAGTGGCAGAATAAATTGCGATAATGGCTTCTGTTTCGATGACTTTTGCGATCGACCATAGCGCTGCTTCTCAAGATCGGGCATCAGATGAGATTTTGGGTTAGCAAAGACTAAACCACATTGTTCGCAGCTGTAGAACGCTCTTTTTTTGTCTTGAACAAAAAATTCAGCAAAATGATTACAAAGCGGACATACATTCATCAAATACAGCAGCACCTAAGTATTGACTGGATAAACGATTATATAGCGAATGCGGTTAATTAAAAGTAAGTATTTGAAATCAAGTTGATATTAATGCTTTTTAGGCATAAAAAAAGGTGGCAGTATAAACTGCCACCTCGTAAAACAGTGCTTAATGCACTTTATTCTGATTCCAAGTATCCGTACTTGCTATGTGACTGTCCCGGTCAGATCTTTATTTATTCTGCTTTCCATGCCGTTTTTAGTTGTTATTGGTCATCAATGACGCTTTTTTATATTCTGTTGCCGTCCTGACTACAGCTTCCGTAGATGGTCTTCAATGACGCATCATTATCCTAATTGTCTTCAATGACATTAGTTAACCATCCTTGTTGCTTTGTACCTTCGAGCGATAAAGCTTCCAGTGTGCATCCTCAGCTATAAGCTTTGTCAGCTATTATTTGAATCTTCAAATAATACTCTGGGTTATCAGTCACTCTGTTGTGTAAGGCAGTGCTAAACAGCATGTAGACCAATCGGTCTGTTCCTTACAAATTTTACGACCAGTATTTCAAGATGAAATATCGACTCATGTAGTTATTATTAGTGAGCGGTCTTAAATTATTATTATTATAAATTAGCTTTATTCTTATATCTTAAATGTATCAGTCCGAAACCTGCTTGATGTTATTAGATTTATATTACAAACAGCTGGGTTTACCTCGGTACGGGGTGTATTTAACGCTAAAACAACGAACACTGTCAAGTAAAAATCAGTGAAGTTGACGTAAACGTAAACTTTAGGCGGTAAAAAATGGGCTCAAAAGCCCATTCTTTATTAGTGAATATTTAGTGGTATTAATGCTTAATACTTGAAATATATTTAGATAATGCTTCGATATCAGCATCAGATAATTTTTTCGCTACATCTTGCATCATGCCATTTAAATCGTTGTGACGAAGTCCATCACGGAATTGTGTTAGCTGAATTTTGATATAGTTAGCATGTTGACCGCCAACCATAGGGAAACCTGCAGCAGAGGCGCCTTTACCTTCCGGTCCATGACAAGCAACACATGCGGTAATTCCACGAGCGGTATCACCGCCTTTATACAGTTTTTCACCAGCAGCAGGTACATCGGCAACATTTGAGGCCGCTTGTACTTGGCTAGAGAAGTATGCTGAAAGGTCTGCAATGTCTTCATCACTGAGTCCCATAGCAAAGCCGATCATAATTGGGTTCATACGACCCTCAGCACCGCCGGTTTTCGCAGCTAAACGAAATTCAGTCAATTGTTTTTCAAGGTATGCAGGATGTTGACCTGCTAATTTAGGATACATATCAATCATACTATTGCCGTCAGCACCGTGACAGGCAGAACATACGATTGCTTTAGTTTTGCCTACTTCAGCATTACCTTCAGCCATAACTGATGATGACATAGCGGCTACTACAGACAGCGCAAGAGCTAACTTTTTCATGGCGTTCCAACTTCTAGTTAATTTATTGTCCTGAGCTTACTAGGAAGACCCGCAAGCGTGGTAAAATGTTTTTCCAAGCGCTTTGATGTAGTTTACGATGCTCGTTAAGAGTGAGATCATTTTTGACTACATCACACATATCAGCTTTGCTTGGGTATATAATGTGATCTGCCTAATATTTTACACGAAAATGTGCAAAAGTAAGCAATTGTTAAAAATTTATGGTAACGCGTTTACTAGAAGTAATTTAATTGGAGTTAAGAGTGACAGAATCTCGTATCGATTTCCGTAGGGCTAAGTTTTTAATCAGTGCGCCTGATATTGCGCATTTAGATCAGTATCTTCCTGGGGATATCGGGGTTGAGATTGCGTTTGCTGGACGCTCTAATGCCGGTAAGTCCAGTGCGTTAAACGCACTTACTGAACAAAAAAGTTTAGCTCGAACCAGTAAAACCCCTGGTCGTACCCAACTGATTAACGTGTTTCAGTTAGATGATGATCGTCGTTTAGTCGATTTACCGGGTTATGGTTTTGCCCAAGTTCCTTTAGCGTTAAAAAATAAATGGCAAGAGGCGCTTGGCGAGTATCTGCAAAAACGAGCTTGTTTAAGCGGCGTGGTGGTGTTGATGGATATTCGTCATCCATTGAAAGATCTTGATATGCAAATGATTGAGTGGGCCGTGATCAGTAATATTCCGGTGTTAGCATTGTTAACCAAATCGGATAAATTGACCCAAAGTGTCAAAATGAAAACAGTTAATGATGTCCGTGCTGCCCTAAAAGATTTTGGTGATAAAGTACAAGTGGAGACGCTGTCATCGCTAAAAGGCACGGGGAAACCTAAAGTGCTCAGTATTCTAAATGATTGGTGTCATCCCCAATGGTTAGCGGAACAGAAGGCCGAGCAAGCTTCAGAGTCTGAGTAACGATAGCATGATGTAATTGATTACCAACAGCACGAAAAGCCGACAACCAAGTCGGTTTTTTTATGTGTTTGATATGAGAATGGTGATTTTCAAGCAAAAAAAAACCGATAACCAAACGGTCATCGGTACAAAAAAATTAGCTCTTTTGGGGAGAAGCTAAATTCAACAAGACTCAAGTGCCATCAACTCAATTTGATGACTCTCAATAACCATACAATAACCTTTTTTTAACCAACATTAAAGTATTTACTCTAAATATTTTTGCGGTGAAAAAAAAATCAAAAAAAAGCCCCAGCAACCTGAGTTGCTGGGGCGCCGAATTTGGCTAGTCACTACTGCTAGTGAAATAAAGGTTTGAAAGATTGAACATCTTAACCTCTGTACCCTACAACGAATATAATACCGTATCCGCCTTAAAATGAAAAACTGTTTTTCATATAAAGATACAATAACTGTGAGTTTGGCAACAAATTAATGCAGCTTTGTTAACTGTGTCGACGAAAATGTTGTGTTTATTAGGTTGATTTGGGGTGTAGGTTATGCGCTTAAGGTCTACAAATGTTGAAAAGCGTAGCCGTTGAAACGTTTGGGCAATAAAAATGCCGTATTCCAATGAATACGGCATTTTATGCTTTAGCAACTTAGGTTATTTATCTTATGCAATGCAAACCTATCAAACTACGACTTAGTGGGCTTCATCCCAATTGTCGCCAATACCTGCCTCAGCTAACAAGGTCACATCTAATGATGCTGCTTGTGCCATTAAATCGCACACTTTGGTTTTGAGTGTTTCTGCTTGAGCTTCATCCACTTCAAAC
This sequence comes from Shewanella sp. SR43-4, assembly GCF_014163845.1. Classification (NCBI taxonomy): domain Bacteria; kingdom Pseudomonadati; phylum Pseudomonadota; class Gammaproteobacteria; order Alteromonadales; family Shewanellaceae; genus Shewanella; species Shewanella sp. SR43-4. Next base: position 72,234 of record NZ_JACJEB010000010.1, read on the forward strand.
ACTAATTCATCGTGTACTTGCATGATCAAGGTAATTTCACCTTGAGTATCTTGGTTAATCCACTGGTGGATAGCAATCATGGCTTTTTTGATTATGTCTGCTGCAGTCCCTTGCATGGGAGCATTAATCGCTGCTCGCTCAGCGGCTTGGCGGCGCATGGCATTGCGATCGTTGATTTCAGGTAAATATAAACGACGGCCAAATAAGGTCGAAACATAACCCAATTCAGCAGCAATGGCGCGGGTTTCTTCCATATACTTAAGCACACCAGGATAGCGAGCAAAATACGTGTCTATGTAGGTTTGTGCTTCGTTGCGTGGAATATCTAATTGCTTAGCTAAACCAAATGCAGACATGCCATAAATTAAACCAAAGTTAACCGCTTTGGCGCGGCGACGTTGCTCGGTCGTGACTTCTTCAAAGTGCACCCCAAATACTTCGGCTGCAGTGGCTTTATGAATATCTTTACCTTCAGCAAAAGCGGTCAGTAAGCCTTCATCTTGAGATAAATGAGCCATGATACGCAGTTCGATTTGTGAATAATCGGCCGCTAAAATTTTTCGACCCGCAGGAGCGATAAAGGCTTGGCGAATACGGCGGCCTTCTTCGGTACGGATAGGAATATTTTGTAAGTTTGGCTCACTTGATGACAAGCGGCCTGTTGCGGCATTCGCTTGATGATAGCTAGTGTGAACCCTGCCTGTGATGGCATTAACCATTAGCGGCAGTTTATCGGTATAAGTACTTTTTAGTTTTGCTAGGCTGCGATGCTCGAGAATAACTTTAGGTAAAGGATAATCAAGTGCTAGCTCGACTAATACGTCTTCAGCAGTTGATGGTGCACCCTTAGGAGTCTTTTTCTTTATTGGGTAACCTAGTTTTTCAAAAAATAGTGTCTGTAGTTGCTTTGGTGAGGCTAAGTTAAACTTCTCTTCGGCTATTTCGTAGGCTTTGTTTTCTAAATCATCAAGTTTTTTGGCTAACTCACCACTTTGTTGGCTCAGTAACATTGAGTCGATAAGGACACCTTGGCGTTCAACGTCTGACAGTACTTGAATTAACGGTAGCTCTAACTCATCAAACACACTGGCCAGTTTGGGTTCTTTTTCCAGTCTTGGCCATAAGTGTTGATGTAAACGCAGGGTAATATCGGCATCTTCAGCGGCATATGGTCCAGCAATATCTAAATCAACTTGATTAAAAGTCAGTTGCTTTGCGCCTTTGCCTGCGACTTCTTCAAAACTGATATTTTTATGGCCAAGATATTTAAGCGCTAATCCGTCCATGTCATGACGTGATGCTATTGAGTTAAATACATAGGATTCGAGCATGGTGTCAAAGCGGACACCTTTTAGGGTAATACCAACATTGGCTAAAATACTCATGTCATATTTGAGATTTTGGCCTAATTTCTGCGGTGTATCGCTTTCAAGAATAGGACGCAGTTTTTCAAGTGCGCTGGTTTTATCAATTTGTTGCGGTGCATCAAGGTAATCATGTGCTAATGGTAAATAAGCTGCTTTACCTGCTTCAGTGGCAAATGATAAACCCACAAGTTCAGCTTCCATGTAATTGAGGCTAGTTGTTTCAGTATCAATTGCAATCAGTTCAGCGCTATTGAGCTGTTCGATCCATTTGTCGAGTGCTTCCATCGTCAGAATCGTTTCATATTCTGCTTCAATGGTCGGTGATACCGTGATGTCTTCATCGCTATCTTTGTCGCTAACTGTGCCGCGAGGTTGCTTGTTATCTAATACTTCTGCTAACCAACGCTTAAACTCCATTTCACCAAAGCATTTAATCAGTTCATCTCGATCTTGTGGCTTAACTGTGAGTTCATGCCAGTCTTGTTCAAGTTTGACATCAGTTTTGATGGTGGCCAACTCGTAAGACAGTCTTAGCATATCGGCATTGTCGATAATTTTAGTCGGCATGGTTTTTGAGCCTCGAAAGCCCACTTCAATGACGCTTTGAGGATCCGCTAAAATCTTCTCTACACTTCCCACACCAAGCAGCATCGCTAGCGCGGTTTTCTCGCCGACGCCAGGTAAACCTGGAATATTATCTGACTTGTCGCCCATGAGTGCTAAAAAGTCGATGATTCTATCTGGATGGACACCGTATTTAGCCTTGACCTCTTCCGGTCCCATAATGGTGTCTGTCATAGTATTGATTAACGTGACATGCTCATTGACGAGTTGCGCCATGTCTTTATCGCCGGTACTGATTAAGGTTGCTCGGCCTTCTTTACTCGCTTGCAGGGCGATGGTACCGATAACATCGTCGGCTTCGACACCAGAAATGCTGATCAGTGGTAAGCCCATCGCGTGGATGATTTTGTGCAATGGTTCGATTTGAGTACGCAGATCATCAGGCATAGGTGGACGCTGGGCTTTATATTCGCCGTACATATCGTTACGGAAGGTTTTGCCTTTGGCATCGAAAACCACCGCAATATGACTCGGACTATAGCGGCTTAATAAACTGCGAAGCATATTAACGACGCCATAAACCGCACCAGTCGCTTCACCTTTTGAATTGGTTAAATGAGGCGGCGAATAATAAGCGCGATAAAGATAAGATGAGCCATCAACTAGGATGAGCGGGTTATTGGGAATCGTTGGCATAATTAATATTCGTGTTCATTATTTTGCGAGACTAATAGGATGACATTATACCCACAGCACCTCAAGATGCTTGTGAGATTGTCAGTTATTTATCCAAAATGACGCTAAATAATCTTGACGTATGACAAGTCGTGCATTTAGTGGGACTTTATCGGTGCAAATATCTCAGGAAGTAGAAAATCAGCCACGAAAAAAGCTCCCAGCCTGTGGATAAGTCTGTGAGTGGAATAGTCAACCTTGTTGGATAGATTTTCTTACGGCTTGAAATGAAATCAGTAACTAGTTGATTTTTTTAATTTATTTTTATTTTTGTGAGCTAAATATTAATTTTAATAAATATTACTATTTTGTGGACTTTTTTATTGATGTCAGTTAAGTCTCTCGCAAATTTAGTGATGTTTTGTGACTAAAAAAAGCGCATCTACTAAATTCGACGCTCTAAGTTAGCACGATTTTTAATCAGATCAACCGTTTTGTTAGTTTTTTGTTGTATTTTTTGTATTGTCACTTAAAAGATGAAGGAGAGTGTCATGAAAAAGGTTGCTGTTTTACTGAGTGGCTGTGGGGTATTTGATGGAACTGAAATTCACGAAGCGGTATTAACGCTTCTGGCGATAACCCAAGCGGGGGCGACATATCAATGTTTTGCGCCAGATATTACTCAAATGCACGTAGTGAATCATTTAACCGGTGAGGTCAATAACGACGAAAGTCGTAATGTTTTGGTTGAGTCGGCACGAATTGCCCGTGGTGAAGTGCTTAATGCTAATGCCTTAGAGGTCAGTCAATTTGATGCTTTGGTGATCCCTGGTGGCTTTGGTGCGGCTAAAAATTTATCAAACTTTGCCACCACGGGCAGTCATTGCCATATTCAGCCTATTGTAGAGAACTTTATTCGTGAATTCGCTTTAGCTCATAAACCGGTGGGTTTTGTGTGTGTTTCACCTGTGATGATCCCCAATATTTATGGCAAAGGAGCTATCGGTACTATTGGAACTGATTCTGATACCGCGCATGCATTTAATGAAATGGGTGGTAAACATAAAGCTGCACAAGTGGAAGATATTGTGGTTGATGAGGCCAATAAAATCGTCAGTACGCCAGCCTATATGTTAGCAACCTCGATTTTAGAGGCGCACATAGGTATTGATAAACTGGTTACAAAAGTGCTTGAAATGGCTTAACGATTAGGCGTGACATATATCGTACATGTGAGCGGATGAATAAAAAATGCCACCCTTGGTGGCATTTTTTATTCATCCTGCAAGAGTGTTAGTTCGTTTTCGCGGCTGGTGATTTTTTGCTATCAAATAATGCTTGAGCCAAACCAACACAAAGCCCTGCAATATGGGCACCATTTGCAATAGGCATTCCCAGCACATCCGTAAAGCCAAGAACGAGCCAAACCATCATAAACCCCATATAAGATTGCGGTAAATTAATACCACAAGTGGGTTTACGGATCCCCATTAACCAAGTGTAACCCACCACAGCATAAACGACGCCAGACAGCCCGCCAAAATTAGGCCCTGTCATGTAAAACTGCACAATATTGGGTAACGTACCCGCGACGATTAATAAAAATAATAATGGTCGAGTACCTAAATTGGTCTCAATTTTACCGCCTAAATACCACCACCAAAGTAAATTAAAGATAATATGCATAGCAGAAAAGTGCATTAGGCTAGGGGTGAAGACTCGCCATATTTGGCTTAAATCACTATCAGCTACGGCGCCGAAAAAAGATAATTTAGTAAAGATATCATTAGCAAAACCAAGGTTCATAGCAGCAAAAACGGCCACACATGCAAAAAAACATACTAATGTGAGTGGGCCTGCACCTGTCATAAACTGTTGAATGAGGCCTTTAGCTCCCGGGCCGTAGTCAAATTTAGTATCGGTAGCGCCGTTATCCCAAGATGCCTGCAAATACTTGCTGTCGTGAGGGTTTTTAGCAAACTCAAGTAACTCGGCGCGGGCTTGAACTTCATCAGCAGGGTTGGTGATCGCTAGGCCAACACCCTCAGCATGAGAAACAGCATGGCATTGAATATTTAACCCTTTAAGGTAGTCAATAAATGCTTGTGCTGCACGTGCATTAGGAAGTTGGCCAATTTCTATCATGAGTGAGCTAAGCTCCAAGCGCTGAAGCCGCCATCTAGGCTGTAAACATCATCAAAACCTTGCTCATTTAAGTAGTTGGCCGCACTTTGGCTACTCATGCCGTGATAGCACACTACGACCAAAGGTTTGTCCATATCAGCATCGGCAATAAAGGTTGCTAGATTTTCATTGGTTAGATTGGTTGAACCTTCAATGTGAGCAGCGGTAAAACTAGCAGCATCACGAATATCAACAACTTGTATGTCGTTAGATTCGGAGGACATATGGATAAGCTCATTAATCGACAGATGTTTAAAACCAGACATGTTATTACCTATAAAAATGTACGCATAGCGTTTGACTTAGTATCAGTCTGCAACAAGGGGTTGTATAAATACAACCCCTTGTTAGTGTGGATATGCTAGATGTTAATAATAATTAATCCCAGCTCAGGATAACCTTGCCAGACTGACCTGAGCGCATTGCATCAAAGCCTTTCTGGAAATCATCAATATTAAAGTGATGAGTAATGATCGGAGATAAATCTAAGCCAGATTGGATTAAACTGGCCATTTTATACCAAGTTTCGAACATTTCACGGCCATAAATGCCTTTGATGATCAAACCTTTAAAAATGATTTTGCTCCAATCAATAGCCATTTCGCCACCAGGAATACCTAGCATGGCAATTTTACCACCATGGTTCATCGTGTCTAACATGGCATGGAATGCCGATGGCACACCTGACATTTCTAAACCGACGTCAAAGCCTTCTGTCATGCCAAGCTCTTTCATCACATCTTTAAGACTTTCTGTGGCGACATTCACTGCGCGGGTAGCACCCATTTTACGAGCAAGATCAAGTCGGTATTCGTTTACATCAGTGATCACGACATGACGTGCTCCGACATGTTTACACACAGCAGCAGCCATAATACCAATAGGACCAGCGCCGGTAATTAATACGTCCTCACCGACTAAATCAAATGATAATGCGGTATGTACAGCGTTACCGAAAGGATCGAATATAGCCGCTAAATCATCTGGAATATCAGCCGGGATCTTGAAAGCGTTAAATGCAGGTAGCACTAAGTATTCGGCAAATGCACCGTCACGGTTCACACCCACACCTGAAGTGTTACGGCATAAGTGAGTACGGCCAGCACGACAGTTACGGCAATGGCCACAAGTAATATGACCTTCACCCGAAACGCGATCGCCAATACTGAAACCACGAACTTCCTGACCCATACTGACAACTTCACCGACATATTCATGGCCAGCAATCATAGGTACAGGAATGGTTTTTTGTGACCATTCATCCCAGTTGTAGATATGGACGTCAGTGCCACAAATAGCCGTTTTACGAATTTTAATCAGTAGGTCGTTGTGACCCATTTCTGGTTTTGGTGCATCGACCATCCAGATGCCTTCTTCAGGCTTTAACTTACTTAATGCTTTCATGTTAATGACCTATGTTGTCTGGAATTAGATAATGCCCATTTCTTTACCAATACGGGTAAAGGCACCAATTGCATGATCAAGTTGCTCGCGGGTGTGTGCCGCAGACATTTGGGTGCGAATACGCGCTTGGCCTTTAGGCACTACAGGAAACGAGAATCCAACCACGTAAATGTGTTCTTGCAACAAACGGTTTGAAAAGTCACCTGCCAATTTCGCATCGCCAATCATAACCGGAATAATGGCATGGTCTGCACCACCTAAGGTAAAACCTGCTGCTGACATTTGCTCACGGAAATAACGACTGTTTTCCCATACGGCTTCACGCAAGTCTTGACCGGTTTTTAGCATTTCAAGCACACAAATTGATGCACTAACAATAGAAGGCGCTAATGAGTTTGAAAACAGGTAAGGGCGCGAGCGTTGACGTAACCATTCAACCACTTCTTTCTTCGCTGCAGTAAAACCACCCGATGCACCACCTAAGGCTTTACCTAATGTACCGGTAATAATGTCGACACGATTCATAACATTACAGTATTCATGGGTTCCACGGCCATTTTGACCGATAAAGCCTACGGCATGAGAGTCATCGACCATCACCAATGCGCCATACTTATCGGCTAGATCACACACACCTTGAAGGTTAGCGATTACGCCATCCATTGAAAATACACCGTCAGTGGCGATCAAAATGTTGCGTGCACCAGCAGCCTGGGCGGCAATAAGCTGAGTTTCTAAGTCGGCCATGTCATTGTTGGCGTAACGAAAACGCTTAGCCTTACACAAACGCACGCCATCAATGATTGAAGCATGGTTAAGCGCATCAGATATAATCGCATCTTCTGCATCTAATAGGGTTTCAAATAAACCCGCGTTAGCATCGAAGCAAGATGAATATAAAATAGTGTCTTCCATGCCTAAAAATTCACTTAGGCTAGCTTCTAATTGCTTATGAATATCTTGAGTACCGCAAATGAATCGTACCGAAGCCATACCAAAACCATGACTGTCTAAACCTGCTTTTGCTGCTGCAATAAGATCCGGATGATTGGCTAGACCTAAATAGTTATTGGCGCAGAAGTTAATCACTTCTTCACTATTAACTTGGATGGCAGTTTGTTGAGCAGAAGCAATGACGCGTTCATTCTTGTATAAACCATCGGCTTTTACATCGATAATTTGCTGATTAATTCGGTCGTAAAAAGAGGTAGATGCCACCTGTGTTCTCCTAAATATGGTTATTATGCTTATCCAAATCACGCAGTAAACACCGCGATAAATGACAGGGTGTTCTGGAGTTGTTGGCATTCTAACCTTTATTTTTGCCGCTCTACAGCGTTTTTTTTAGTCGTCAGACCAACATGAGTTAGTTTAGGGCTACTGATATATTCACATTAAAAAAACTAATCATTAACATGGTTGATTACGATGTTGGGGAAGTGGATGCATCCGTCCAACATCATCCGCAAGTAACCGACTCAATTGTAGTCGGTTACTTGCGGATTGGAAGGCATGTTATGGATATGAGATAAGCGAGAATGTCAGTATTTGGTTACGCAGCGTTATGGCGCTCTTGGCTGGCTATATCTAAATAATGTTGTTCTAAACGGCAAAATGTTGCGCTTGACGTAGGCGTAGAATAAGCCTGAAAAATCATCAAAACTCGCAATAGTCCATCATACAGAGTGGCTTTAGTGATAGTTGATGTGCTGGATTGGGTTAATTGATAGCTGATCCAGAAGCTGACCATCATTTTAATTGTATCGGCAAGCGCAGTGACTTTATTATCATCGACATCGAGGAAACCGTCTTTTTTGAGTTTGCGAAGCACATCGCTTGAACGATTAAGCACTTGTTGTTGAGCATGTAAATAGCGTTTTTTAAGTGCTTCATCACGGCTTAAAATATCAGCGAGGTTGGCATACATAAACCTGAACTGCCACAAGGTGTAGAACATGGCATCAAAGTAACCCATTAATAACTCAATCGTAATAGGCACATCATCATAAGGCTTAAAGCCTGACTCTAAATGACTTTCATATAAACTAAAAATCGAATTGATAATGTCTTCTTTATTGCGGAAGTGATAATACAAATTACCCGGACTAATACTTAAGTGAGCGGCAATATGGTTAGTCGTAATGCTACGCTCACCATGTTCATTAAATAACTCTAAGCTGGCAAAAATAATTTTATCGCGGGTTTTCATTTGATTTCCATATTCATTATTAGCTTATTATCGGTCAAATAATTGCTTAAGCCGACTTAGTATGAGTATGTTAACATTGTGCTCATCTGACAAGCAAAAATCGATGACTCTTCTTCCATGAACCGTATTTTTTATTCTTTATTTCTGTATTTATTGTTTCCGCTGGTGGTGCTCTATCTTGCATTTCGGGCAATAAAAAGTGTCGATTACCGTCGTCGTTGGTCTGAACGTTTTGGCTTGGCCAAACTAGAGCAAACTGATGTATTGATCCACAGCGTGTCGATGGGGGAAACCCTGGCGGCGATTCCCTTGATTAAGCAGCTTATGGCAGCGCACCCAGATTATTTATTTACCGTCACCACTACCAGCCCAACAGGGTCTGCAGAGGTGGTAAAAGCATTTGGCGATAAGGTACAGCATTGTTATCTACCATTTGATTTTTCTTATGCTATTAAAAAATTTCTCCGCCAATTACAACCCAAAGTATGCATTATCATGGAGACCGAGTTATGGCCTAACTTAGTCCACTTTGCCGCGCGGCAACAAGTGACTGTGATTTTAGCCAATGCACGTTTGTCGCAAAAATCAGCCGATAAATACGCTAAAAAGCGTCGTTTAGCAGTACCTATGTTAAATAAATTCAAGTTGATTACTGTTCAAACTCAGGCTGAAGCAGAGCGGTTTATTCATCTGGGAGTGGAAGCTGAACGCCTACAGGTGTGTGGCAGTTTGAAGTTTGATCTCACGATTGATCCCATTAAAAAACAGCAAGCCAATACGCTTCGAGATCAATGGCATCGTGTTAATTCACCTATTTGGGTTGCCGGAAGTGTTCATCCTGGCGAGTTTGAGGCAATGTTAAGTGCCCATAAGCAGCTACTGAGTTATTTTCCAGATGCATTATTGATCATGGCACCCCGACATCCTGAGCAATTCAACTTAGCCGCGATTACGATTACTCAGTCTGGATTAACCTTAGCTAGACGCAGTATGCATGATGAAGTGAATGGGCAAACTCAAGTGTTACTTGGTGACACTATGGGGGAACTGGTTATGCTATATGGTACAGCTGATCAGGCATTTGTTGGCGGGACACTGATTAATAATGGTGGTCATAACCCGCTTGAACCTGCTGCCATGGGGCTACCTGTGTATGTCGGTCCCAATCATTGGGATTTTGCTGAAATTACGCAATTACTCGCAGATGCCGGAGCATTAAGCTGCATTACTTCTGCAGAACAATTAGCCCAAGAGTTACAACATAAGTTCACAGATAACCCCCTATATCAATCGGCGTCTTTTGCCGCTCTTGCAGTGGTTGAGCAAAATCGTGGTGCCTTATTAGAGCAGTTTACATTGATCAATCAACTTATCATTTAATCTTGAACGGTTAATCGTATGACAAGGCCATACGATGACTTGGTTTAGATAGGATTAACGCTTTGATAACCGTTAAGTAATTGCTGCCAGTGCTGTTGATTAAATTGCAGCGTAGCGAGTTTGGCGAGTTCTTTTTTAAAAGAACGTAGTAACCGCTGCAGATTGGCTTGTTGCCAGCTGGCTTGTGGTTGACGTAATTCACCTCTATCAAAATCAATTAGATAGAATTTCCCTTGAGCCAGTAGGATATTTTTAGCATTTAGATCTGCGTGATACACCCCACGCAGATGAAATTTGGCAATGGTCTCACCGAGTAAATACCATTGTGCTTCTGTCATTGGCTTATGGCGTAAATGCGCCACTAAATCGTTTGATCCAGCGACATGTTCAATGATGATGTCGGCCCGATACCATAAACCAAAGCGCTCAACATTCGCTGCTATTGGACGTGGAACAGCAAAGCCTTCTTGATATAAGGTTTCCAGTATGGCTAATTCAGCCACAGCGCGAGTATGTTGTAGGCCAGTATAAAGATAGGCATCACGGCTCAACTTTTCCATCATCCCACCACGCCAGTAATGACGTAAAACCCATGTTTGCGGCGAATCCGAGTTATCGGTTTTGACAAACCAGGTGGTATAACGCCCCTTAGATTGACCGACAATGGCATTTCTTTGTTGCCAAGCCTCTACGGCAAAGTCGTGAGGTTCCAGTTGTTGGGCTGTAGTTTCACACCAGGCAATATGGCCAAGTTGAGTGGTTTTTATTTGCATCTAATTATCAATAGCATTGGCGAGATTGTGGATCGAAATAACATTATACCTTAAGATCACTTACTTGCCTCCACCGTCTTACTTCTTCATTTAAGCATATTGGATAATCAATGAAAGCTGACTTTAGTGCGATACGTTCATTATGTTTACTGCGTTTATCTGCTATTGGTGATGTTTGCCACGCTGTAGCTATGGTACAGGCTATTCAAAAACAGTATCCCGATCTGAGTATCACTTGGGTTATTGGCAAGATCGAATATCAGTTACTTAAACACTTACCTGGCATTGAGTTTGTTATTTTCGATAAGTCTAAGGGCTGGCGTAGTTATGTTCAGTTACGTCGTGATTTACATGGTCAGCGTTTTGATGTGTTGCTGCACATGCAAGTTGCCTTGCGCGCAACCATAGCATCGTTAATGATTAAGGCCCGAGTGCGGGTCGGATTTGATAAAGCAAGAGCCAAAGAAGGTCAATGGTTGGTTACCAATCATGCCGTTGAGCCCTTGGCCACGCCGCATGTATTAGATGGTTTTATGGGCTTTGCTAATGCCATTGGCGTAGAAGACTTAACCCCAAGCTGGAATATTCCGGTACCGCAAGCCGATACTGATTTTGCTAAACGGCTCGTGGGTGATGATAAGGTGTTGGTGATTTGTGCTGCTGCCAGTAAAGCAGAGCGTAATTGGCTGCCAGAGCGTTACGCTGCCGTAGCCGATTACGCCATTGATCAAGGTTACCGAGTGATGCTGTGTGGCGGCCCAAGCGCGCTAGAACAAACCTTAGCAGATGTGATTCAATCTCATAGTCAGCAGCCCTTTGATAATCAAGTGGGCAAGACATCGCTTACGCAACTGCTTGCGGTGTTAAAGCAAGCGACAATAGTGCTTGCACCAGATACCGGGCCATTACATATGGCGGTGACTCAAGGTACTCCGGTTATTGGTTTATATGCTCATTCTAATCCCGGGCGAACGGGTCCCTATTTTTATCGAGATTATACCGTGTCTGTTTATGACCATGTCATAAAGCAACAGGTTGAAGGAGATGTAAACTGGGGTACGCGTGCTAAAGGCGAGCATTTAATGGCAATAATAGAGGTTGATGAGGTTATTGCCTCCTTCAAACAGTTTTGCGCAGAGCAATACACAGTTTCAGCTGCTGGTTTACGCTGATAGAAGATCAGCGATTATTCTGTTCGGTGACATATTCAATATGGAAAGGTTAAATGAAAATCTTACATGTACTACTTTGCCGAGGACCGTTTCCGGCGTTTAAGTTTGGCGGTACTGAGCGCGTGGTATGGTCATTGGCTACCGCTCAAAAACAGCAAGGTCACGAAGTTAAGTTTTTGATGCGCCCACATGATATTAGGCCTGAAGGAACCTTGTTGTACGATAAGAGAAAATCATTTAATCAACAGATTACTGATTGGCCTGATGTGGTGCATTTTCATTGCGCCTTTACCGGCGAATTAGATAAGCCGTTTGTGTGCACTGAACACGCCAATGCAGATAAAGCGAAACAATATGATCGCAACACTATTTTTATCTCCCAGCGCCATGCTAATAATCATCACAGTGATTGCTATGTTTACAATGGCCTAGATTGGTCTGAGTATGGCCAACCTAGCTTTGAATCTAACAGTAACTATGTTCACTTTTTGGGTAAAGCGACGGTTCGTCATAAAAACATGACTGGCGCCGCTAAGATTGCTAAAAAAGCGGGTCATAAATTAGCGGTATTGGGCGGTAAACGATTTGAGTTTGGTAAAAAAGGCTACTTTAACCTTGATATGAATATCGACTTTAAAGGCATGGTGGGTGGCGATGATAAATTTACGATTATTAAGCAATCACAAGCGTTATTATTTCCAGTGAGATGGCATGAACCCTTTGGCTTGGCGATAACCGAAAGCCTGTTTTTAGGTACGCCAGTTATTGGAACACCCTTTGGGTCTTTACCTGAGATTATCACCCAACCTGAAATGGGACTTCTGACTACAGATTATAATGAGATGGTGGATGCACTGAAGCACCTAGATCGTTTTGATCGTAAAGTGTGTCACCAAGTGGCAAGGGATGTGTTTAATGCCGATGTGATGGCGCAGCAATATCAAGCCATGTACGACAAGGTGCTTAATGGTGAATATTTAAATCAGGCTGCACCTTATGCTACCCAGAGCTTATTAGATTTACTGCCTGTTACCGAATTGATGTCATAACTCGTATCATTCACGGTTAACCGTTTCAATAAAAAAGGCCTATTCGGCCTTTTTTATTGACTCCAATTATAACCGTTCAGCTAGCTTGGGCGTGCCACTATAATGTTGCTTTAGCTGTTGGGTGAATGCATCAACAATTTGCTGCGGTGTAATTGATTTCGCTTGGCCGCTACCAGTTAAAATAATACTGTCGCCCTTGGGTTGCCATAGGGTTAAATCATTCGACATTATGGTCACTTGTGGTTTATCCATGCATACAGCTAAGTGTGCCGTAGCGGTTTCAGCGCTAATGACGATATCGCTTTGTGCAATTAAGGCGGGCAATTGAAAGAAGTTTTGCTTGGCGGTAAATGTGGTAATCGCTAAATGGTTTAGCTCGCTATCTTCAGCAACTTGAGTGGTCACTTCATTCAATTTATCTGGTGGACAGTTGAAAATATACACCAGATTTTGATATTGAAGTTCGAGAGTCAAAATCACTTGTTTAAGTTGAGTAAAAGGATAATCACGTTTATCGGCGGTGGATAAATGGTTTACAAACACCACCAGTTTATTGGTGTCATTTGCGGTTAACTTGTTAATCAGTGTACAAGCTTGTTGTTGATAAATGGCATCAACATGAAACACTAACTGCTTTTGACCATCGACTAAATCGCCACAAGTAAGACCTAACGCCCGCTCGAAACATTGGCTATATAAATCGGTAATATGTTGGCTGCTCTTAACCATGTCATCGTAGCTGAAGTAGGCATTTATATTATTAAAATACAGCCATTTTGCTATCGGGTTACTCAATGGTTTACTTTTAGAGGCGACGACAAAGGCTGAAGTTGATATTTTTCGAGCAATTTTTGCGAACTGCTCACTGCGATTCTTACCAATAAATACAATTAAATCATAATTGAGCGATTGTGCTTGGCTGATATAGCCTTGTCTTTGGGCGAGATCGCCAACAATGGGGTAAGTGTTATCGATAATACCCAGTGAGTCTATCCATTCATTGAGGACTTTATTGCGGCCTGTTGCCCACGATTGTGGACGACTACGACAATCATCAAACCACACATCAATAACCAAATGTGGATACTTAGCTTTTAGGGCTTTTAACCAGACACTCTGGTAAACAAAATCACCAATGGCTAAGTGGGTCATATACAAAATACGCTGGGCATTTTGTAATTGTGTATGGCTAATTAATGAAGACACATTAATCCTTTTTTAACGCTTGAGTGAATTGACGAAATTGTTTTTCCAGCTGAGGTGTTGCGATAAATCGCATCAATGCCCGGCTCCAATTTAACATTAACTTTGTCACACGTCGTTGAGGTGCTCTTTCTAAGTTACCGTCAGGATTAATATCTGACGGACCTTCTATGTCGACAGAAATACAGTAAGGCAGCAAGCCAAAAGGCGTTATTCCTAGGCTCCACCAAGATTTTAAATGACCATCTACTGGTTGAACAATATAAGGCATATGTTTAATCAGTGACTCTGCACCACGACGACTAATGGCTTGGGCCATTGCCCCAAGTGGAAATTTTTTATAGGTCACAAATTCAAATTCACCATAGTGCATCGACGACTGAATATTTTTACGACTTTTTCGTGTCAATGGATATAGCTTAATAAAGTCCCAATCCATGGTGGGCAGATTGAGGATCATGTTGATTGTATCGGCAAAGTTAGCCTCAAGGTGAATATCATCTTCAAATACAAAGGCTAAGTCTAAATCGTCGTCGATAATTTTTTGCCACGCTCGTTTGTGGCTTAAACTACAGCCGATTTCACCAGCACTGAGATCGCGATAATAATGTTGTCTGGCTATACGTGCGGGGGATACGGCTTCGATTTCTTCGCTTGATAGCAATTTACCTTCAACAGCGTCAATGCGTTCAAACGGAATGTTAACCGCCGCAAGTTGCGCTGCAATTTGTGCCAGCCGCTCTTGCGAACGAGCCAAATTAATAACAAACACTTTGTACTTTAACATGAATAATTAAGCCTTTTTCACGGAATACTTTGTTGCTAAACGGGTTAAATCTCAATGCCTTTTTCACGGAATACTTTGTTGCTAAACGGGTTAAATCTCAATGCCTATTACGCTAAGAATAGGGTCAATAACCCTTTATTAAATAGTGATAAAACGCTTTGCTATCGCATTGATAATCGGTTTGGGTAATTTATAGCGTTGTTGGGCTTTATTGATAAACAGATCCCAACCACTTTGTTTAATTTCATCTAATGTGTTGTCATCGATGTGACCTTTGAATAGCTCGCAAAAGTCATTTACAAATCTTACTTCTCGCTTGAGCGATGAATTACTGTAGCCTCGGCCAGCGTAGTGAATAAAACTGGCATCGCGATAATGCTCTGGCCCCATAAAGTCCATGCGATTAAATTTAGGCGAAATATTCTGATGCTTTAGACCGTCTCGGTGCAATAAGTAGTTTACATATGTTTGTTCGTAATACTTGATATGGTTACATAGCTGTTGCAGATCGTCGAGTTTAGCAATATCAAACAATCGGTTTTGCTTCGAAATAAGCATACAACCTAAGTTGTAATACACTGGGCGATTGTTGACCACAGGCCAGTTATCGACAGGCCCCATAATTGAGGTTATTTTATCAATTACACTTTGGCGCTCTAAGTGCTCGCCTTCATTAAACAAATAAACCGTGTTCAGGTCATCGTAAACCTCAAAGATATTCTCTGCATCGGGTTGAATAATAATGTCAGCATCGACATACAATACGCGATCATATTGTTTCAGAATTTCTTTAATATACAGTTTTTCAGTCCATGCAGGGCTGGCGGTATGTTGAGGATCTGTAATTGTGATTGGATAATGAAACTCTTTAGATACAATGAGATCCGCGCCAACTTTTTGTGCATATTGCTCAAAGCTGAGCAGTGCCGCTCGGTACATCGGATTTTCATCACCAATCGCAAGCGTGAAGATAGCTTTTTTCATTATTGTATCCAAGTAAAGTAGGAGTTAGCTTAACGGTTGCTCGTCATTATTGACCAATAAAGTGCTGACTCTTAAGCCAATTTAAATACTCTGGTACCGCTTGTTCGACCGTTTTAAATTCGGCGTGATAACCGGCGGCTCTTAGTTGGGTTAAATCAGCCTGAGTGTAACTCTGATAGGCACCTTTAAGCTTATCAGGGAAAGGAATGTACTCAATGTGTCCTTTACCATGATACGCAATCACAGCATTAGCAACATCATTGAAGCTTTGTGCTTGGCCAGTACCACAGTTATAAATGCCAGATACTGATGGATTCTGCCAGAGCCATAAATTAACCTTAACGACATCCTCGACAAACACAAAGTCACGAAGTTGCTGGCCATTGTCATAACCATCCACACCTTCAAATAAACGACATACACCATTATGATTAATTTGGTTATTAAAGTGGAAAGCCACACTGGCCATACCGCCTTTATGTTGCTCACGCGGACCATAGACATTGAAATAACGTAAACCAGCTACCTGGCTGGTAAGTTTTTGTTGTCTTACATACTGGTCGAATAAAAACTTGGAGTAAGCGTAGACATTCAGCGGCTTCTCGAGTTCACGTTGCTCAATAAACTTTTCGCTGCCGCCATATACCGAGGCCGAAGAAGCATAGATAAATTGACAGTTATTGGCTTGGCTATAATGTAATAAAGTTTTTGAATACTCGTAGTTGTTAGCCATCATAAACTTGCCATCCCACTCTGTGGTCGATGAGCAAGCACCTTGATGGAAGATTACTTCGAGTGCGTTATCAAAATCACCGGCTTGAATTTGCTTGATGAAATCATCTTTATCAAGATAGTCGGCGATTTCACAATCGGCTAAATTAAACATTTGGGTACCGTCGGTTAAATCGTCAACGGCAATAATGTCATTTCGTCCCATGGCATTAAGTTGTTTAACTAAATTACTACCAATAAACCCTGCTGCGCCTGTAACCACTATCATAATAATATTTCCAATATTTGTGCTCTAGATGAGCAGGCTGAACCTATTGCGATTAAGATAACTTATTCAAAAAATCTGCAATTTCTTGGGACACTTGATCAAAGTCAATTAGCGACATATTACGGCCAGTTTTCTTACCAATTGGCGGCGTATAAGTGAGTCGCTTACTCGGCTCGGTTAACGTTTGCCATCTAATATGTGGTGCTGATCGTCTACCGGCATAAAAACCGACAGTCGGTACATTATGTAAGCCGGCAATATGCAATGGGCCTGTTGAACCGGCAATAAACATGTCTGCGGCAACTAGCGATTCGGCAAAATCACGCAAACTGCTTAATGGTTTCGCTATTGAAACGCGTATAGGTTGATCTGCAAGTAACGCTTGAATATTTTGGGCTAAAACCAATTCATCGCCATTATAGGTTAAAACAAAATGACAAGCTGTTTGGGTAAGGCGGTTGATTTGGCTGATCATTTTTGCCAGATCGACTTCTGCAACACTGCCCGAAGAACCACCGGTACCTGGATGAATAAAAATCAGCTTTTCATCACCTTGTTGGCCATAATATTGCTGCCATTTAGGTTTATATTCACTCATATCCCAATACTGCTTCGGTAAACTTGGGATAGGATAACCATGATGGTGTAAAAAATGTTCTATCAACATACAGCTGCCACGCCAACAACCTTCACCTTTTTTGTAATCTGTGTTTGCTCGATGTTTATACAGATACTGATACCAATTATGTTTCGGCACTAGCTTGTATGGAATATCAATGTTTTTTAAGAGCTTATACATTCTCATTTCAGAATGTGCCACGATGACAGCATCGTAATTTTGCTTGGCAATATGTTCTGCGATAGCTTTGTCATCACCAGAATCAGCAATAGCATTATCAATATAGGGACATGCTTCGGCAAAAGGTGTAATTACTTTGGCAACAAATACGTCAATTGTCGCATCTGGAATGGCTTGTTTGAGTAGATAGAATGCAGGCCATGTCAGTACAAAATCGCCAATTTTATCGTGTTTGATGACTAAGATTTTTTTCATATTAGTGTCTGAAAGATAAAAATATTAACTTAATTCCATCAGATGATGGGGCTCATTATAGTGTAACTTTTAACGATTCTATTAACCATCATGATGATTGAGGTATAACGCTTCTGCCAAGTATATCAACTCAAGACCGTTTGTTCATCGTTTTGCATTAGGAATTGTATTGAGGGTGAGTAAATGCCGGTTGTTATTGTTAACTCATCTGGTGACAATGAAGAAGTTTTTTGACAACAAACTAAAGCGATAATATTAGTGATATACTCCCAAACCTCTCACTCTCAAAATAGTGAAATGTATGTGAGATACAGGACGCAAATAACCACTAATTTAATAACGGTTATTTCAAGCTTATTCAACGGATTACATCAAATGTCACTGGCAAAAGTAACCTAACTGAAGCATCGACCATTTTATTCAGCAGATATCATCACGACTGAGTATTATTGGGTTAATCGTCAGTAGTTGAACATGATTAAAATAGGTGTTTGGGTTATTAGTATATGAAATTTAAAGTTTTTCTAATAAATTTAGATAGCAGTACAGAACGATTTACCTTCATGGATGATCAACTCAAACAGTTAGGTATCGAATATCAACGTATTTCTGCCGTATATGGTAAGGATTTACACGCTACCGACATTAGCAAAGTATATGATCCGCAAACAAACCTTCAAAAGTACGATAAAAAACTGAATTTAGGTGAAATTGGTTGTTACCTCAGTCATGTGCAATGTTGGCAAATGATTATTGATCAGCAATTAGATTATGCCTTAATTCTCGAAGATGATTCTGTCTTAGATCCCGCATTGATGACTGTGATACAGCATATCGATAATTTATCTACAGATTGGGATTACATCAAACTGTGTCATGGGCGTAAGCAGAAAGGCATTGTACAATCGATAGCGCTTGATGATCGTTTTAGTTTATCGACGTGTTTGAAGCTGCCGTCTTCGACTCGCGGGCAGTGCGTGTCATTGGCTGGTGCTGAAAAATTATTAGCTACGGCCTATCCTATTGCACGTCCTGTGGATATTGATATTCAGTATTGGTATGAAAAACAATTACGCTGTTTTGTTGTTAGACCTTTCCCGGTGATCGCGACCGATTTAGACAGTGATATTAGCCGACAAGGGCGACGCAATAATGCTAAGCGTCATCATTTGTTGCGTATTTGGCAAAAAGTGAAATACGAGCTGGAATTGTTAAAATATAAACAACAATTGCCATCACTTCCGCGATTTAAAAGCTATAAATCATAGTGATTTTACAAGGTAAGTCATCTGAACGTTAGATAATTTACCGTCACAATTGTGTTTTATACTGCTAGCCTAATTGGTCTCATTCAATAGTCATTGATTACTACCGAGTGGGATGAGTAAATTTACTTTGCATCAGTATTTGAAATCACATGAAGGTTTTTATTGAAATGCTGAAACCGAAAGAATACTTAATGATTTTTCTTCATTTATTATTCTGAGTTCTTGTGAAGAGGGCTAGTGATTGCTTCGGGGACGATGTGAATTATTCATATCGTCCCCGTTGGCATTTATTTTGTTGTAGAAGGCTTATTTAGCCAAGGTGCTCGGGCATCTGTACCGCCATATAATTCAAATTTACGTCCCAACTTTTGGCCACCATCACGAGTTAATGGCTGCCAAGCAAGATTTCCGCGATTGGTCACTGGCGTAGGTAATATGGCATCAAACGGGATCGAGATATAAAATCCTTTGGTGAAACTGCCTTCACCGAATTGATCAGCAGATAAGTCTGTCTTAGAGGCGAATGCACCAACAATGACACCACTTTTAAATTGCTTAGAGAAATCAACGGTTACACCGCGATCTTCTGCCAAATATTGACCATAGCTGACTTTAAGAAGAACATCGTCGAACCAGTTTGGTTGATAATATACGCTAGCATGACCTGTGAATGTACCTGTTTGAGCACGGTAAAAACGTCCGGAGTCGGGATCAAAGTTGACTTCTTGGTCAAATAAACCAAAAAGGTTATCTGGGTCGCGCTGTTTAACGTAGTTTGCATCCACCCCAAACGCCCATTCGCTATTCATTGGTCTGTATAGTACTTCCCCACCAACACCACCGAACATCATTTCTAGATAGCCTACATAGGCTTGGGCATAGATATTTTCACTGAGTTTATCTAACCAAGTTAGTTGTAGGTTATCAACTCGAACTGGATTATCAGATACGTATTGTCGGACTAAAGTTCTGACACGTTTTAAGTCAGTACCATCTGGTGGTGTTTTATATTTAAATTGGTCGTAGTTATCAAACAAGTTAATATAAATAGAGCTACTTACTTCTATATTATCTGTTAACCAACGACCCGCAGATCCATTAATACCAAAGTTAAAAAGGTAAAAATTTTCAGAACCACCAAAAGATTGATCAAGTTTTGGCGCAAAGCCATAATTCCATTGATCAGGAGTTTCCCAATCGGGTTTTTCAGAAGGTAGAGTGGGTTCGATTACTTTAGTGCTATCTTCAATGTTTGCATTAATGTAGTTATGCTGGACAGCATCTTTAAATTTATGAGCATCAATATCTGTTTCAGTTGTAGGTAAGCGTGCAGTATTTTCAATAATTTTGAAAGTCTTGGCGCTAGGGAACTGATTTACTAAAATACGCCCAGCCTGATTGTGTGCATATTTTCTGTCACGATATTTTGTTTGAGTTGCTACCACGGTGACTTCATCATTTTTGATGTAAATCTTGGCGCCTTTGTATCCGGCATCATAAGCCAGTTGTTTATTTAATTCTGGTAAATCAACTTTGCGATCGGCCATATCAGGTTTATCTTCAATAGCTTGCTTTGGTGTGTCGCGCCAGTTAGATTTTAAGGTATTAAAGTTAGTGGCTAAACTAAAGCCTAATGTCCAGGTATTACCCCGTTCATAACTTAGCTTAAAGTCGCCCCAGTTACTTACTTTATACAATAAGCCATAGTTTATTGGGCTACTTTGTTTCAGTTCATTACCAGTACGTAAAGCGGCAAAGTCAGACTTATAATCATTTCCATCGTACTCAACCTTTATACGTAAAGGATCCCAAGGGGTTTGATATTCAATACCAGCGAAAACGGCACTACAGCCTTTAAACCAACGTTCAAAGTCAACATTACCACCCTTGCCTTTATAGCCGGTATTTCGGTTACAATCTACTGATGATGATTTGTTAGTACCGGTTAAATTACCGCGGTTGCCTATATAGCCCCACCCAAACCCAATAGTAGCATCGAACGGTCCAAATCCTTTGGTCATAGCAATATATTCGCTATCGAATAAGCCTGTACCGCCGATATCACGTACGCCGATAGACGTCTCAGGTATCCAATAGCTTTCTTCTAGTAAGCGCAGTTTTACGTCGATACCTTTATCGGTGTAATAGGTATCACCACTAAAGTTAGGATCATTGCTGTAAAGTACATCGGGTACTTGAGTGTAGCGAATGGTGGTTTCTAACCAAGGGAAAAGCTGGATAGATAATGCACCGTGATAATAATCTTCGTTAAAGGTGGCGTTAACACTAAATTCACCTTCTGCGGCCATTCTACCTGTAGGCATTTGTATCAGACCGACACCGCCAAAGTCATATTGTGAAGGAGTAACTTTCTGTTTAGATAACTCATCACTTAGTGCTTTTTCGGATACAAGTACACTGCTAAACATAAAAGGAATGACGAAAAGGTAACTAACATTCTGCTTGACATTGCTCATGGTTAACGTATCCAATATTTTAATAATTCAATCACTTGTTGATTTAATACTTGTTCATTTTCTTGAGCACCTCGAAATTCAAGGTAAATAATTGCCCCCGGCGCAATGTCAGTATGGTGATTGTTCCAATAGGCAATAGGGTAATGTTCAACTTTTCCATCAGGTTGAATTAACCATGCAAAACTGTTATCTGAATCATCTATTGGTAAAGCCCAATCGAGGTATTTTGTTGCATTTTGCCTAACTCGAAACGGTTGTTTGCCATTTTTCTCTACTGCCCCTAATACCATTACATATTCAGGTTTGGTCGGTAATGAGAATAAATAGTGTCCTGAAATAAGTGGATTGAGTTCTTCTTTAAGTCTTATTGAGTCAAAGTCCAAAACAATTGCTTCACGTTTTGCGAATTCATTAACCATTATCCAATCTGATAATGCTTTCATTGCTTGAATATTTTGTGGCTTATTTTTATTGGAATCTTGGTTACTCAGTAAATGTAAAACTTGTTGTTGCTGGTTTTCTACTGCCGTGGCCGTGGATAGGTCATAAAGTCCGGCAGATAACCAATAGATAGGTTGTGGCTGGATGTCATTTTGAGAAACTAATTTACTAATGTTTGCCAAACTGTCTTCAATAACTTGCACCAAGCGAACAGGTTGTGAATATTCAAGCGTTAATGTTTTAGTTGCTGATGCTGATTGTGTGACGGTAATTGTTGTTTCAGCGCTGACACTTTGAGCAAGAAAAATTAACAAAAGCGGTAGAAATCTAATAAACAGCGTCATTTTATATCCTCAAATGTATAAGGCTTTAACAGCGTGATATCAATATAAGGGAGATTAGGAGCAATTTTTTGGTTGCTTTTAAAGACCATGCCAGAAGTGGCATCAATCCAAAACTGGTTATTGTATTCGATACCTAATTTGGGAATAAATACATGTTCATCATACCTTTTCAATATCACGGGACTCTCATTGATGATAACGGTCTCATCAGCAATAAAGGTAAAGGTTGATTGCTGTTTGTAACTAAAATGGTAACCGGGTTGCCAATCAATAGTACTTTGCCATTGCATTGGTGTGCTGGTTAAATGAAGTCCTAATGAAATTGGATCGATTTGTTCGCTACTAAGAGTGACAAGGTTGCCATCAAACAAATTAACTGTCTTTAGTAAGCGACCGTTACGAGTAACCAGCATTGCAGCATCAGATGAAACCCACTTTAATTCAGCATTTTTTTTTGAAAATGGCGTAGCAGGAATTGTTTGTGATGCTTCAGCAAAAGCAAGTAATACATAGGCTTGAGAAGACTTATTTACTCTGACGTAGATACTGGCATATGGACTACTTTCAATTTTGCTTGCTGAAATGACCGAATCAGGTGGTCCTATGATACTTTCTTTAACCATATTAGCAATTTGGGATGAAGTGTTACTGCAACCAGATAAGGTGATCAAAGAGATAATAAATAGAGTTTTGCTATTTAAAATAAAAGACATACTAGCTCAATTCCTTAAGCTTGATAATATTTATGGAAAATAAAAAAAGCACATTAAAAATGTGCTTTTTTATTTTACTAACGACTTTAGTTTGTAACTGAAGTTGTAGTAGTACCTGTGCCAGTGCTCGTTGTTGTTGTACCCGTGCCAGTTCCAGTACCTGAGCCGCTATTAGAATTACTATCATTCACAGTCAAAGCGGCTACGCTAGCAAGAATTCCTGCAGAAACTGCAAGAGTACCTACAGTTACAGCACCTAGGCCACCAGCACCAGCTCCAGCACCAGCAGTACCACCAGTACCAGCACCAGTAGTTTCTTCAGCCGCTTGAGCTGAACTAATCATTAATAAAGCCGTTGTTAACGCTATAGCTAATTTTTTCATATTCAAAGTATTCCCGTAAATTATCCAAACAAACCTTTTGATAGATTAGCATACAATCAATTCACTTCCATATTAAATTCGATAAAATTGCTCAATAAATATTCAGTGATGTTCAGTGAATAATGTATTGGATCTTGTTTTTTGACAAAAAAGATTTAATTAATTGTTGATGACAAGTGTGTTGAGACATAATGTGCTGATAAAATCACTGAAAACTAACCACAATGGCATTATTATGCACAGAAGAGCTATTTATCCAGGTACCTTTGATCCTGTGACTAACGGTCATGCCGATTTAATTGAACGTGCAGCACGCTTATTCAAGCACGTGATTATTGGTATAGCATCAAACCCTTCTAAGCAACCTCGTTTCAGCCTCGAAGAGCGTGTCGCTCAAGTTAATTTGGTGACTGCACATTTAGATAATGTTGAAGTTGTTGGCTTTACTGGTCTATTAGTTGATTTTGCTAAAGAGCAACATGCTAGTGTCTTGGTGCGTGGATTACGAGCAGTATCTGATTTCGAATACGAGTTTCAGTTGGCAAATATGAATCGCCGTTTAAGCCCCGATCTTGAAAGTGTTTTTTTGACGCCAGCGGAAGAGAATTCATTTATTTCATCTACGTTAGTAAAGGAAGTTGCCTTGCATGGGGGGGACGTAAGCCAGTTTGTTCATCCACAGATCGCGGCGGCATTGAAACAGAAAGTGGCACAAATTCAAGCAGAAAATAAAGGTAAGTAGTCGTATGATAAAGGGATTTAGTTTAGCTAGTGTTACTGCCGCATTGGGGCTAAGCGCTATGATGGTTTACACCAGCGCTCAAGCTGCGCCATGGGTTGATACTTCAGATATCTATTTACGCGCAGATATCCAAGCTTTAGCCGATGCAGGTGTGATTAGTGCGCCGATTAATACGTTTCCATTGATGTGGGCGGGTATTGGAGCTGATCTTGCCAACGTTGAGCCTTCGATATTAACTCCTGACTTAGTGGACGCTTTCGCACGGGTTAACTTTTACTACCAGAATGCTGTGGGTAATCGTGGTAACACCAGTATCAAAGTGGCTGCTGCATCTGATGAGGCGCGCTTTCAACATTTTGGCTCTGATTATCGTGAACAGGGCCAATTACAAGGCTCACACGAATACACAGGTGAGCGTTTCGCTTATAAGATTTCCACCTCTGCAAATTATAACCCTGCGGACGACGAAGAAATCCGTTTAGATGATTCTTATATTGCTGTGGTGTTAGGCAATTGGATTGTCACTGCTGGCAGTGTTGGCCAGTGGTGGGGACCAGGATTTGACTCCTCGCTGCATAAATCGAACAATGCCAGACCCATGCCATCGTTGATGGTCAGCCGTAATAATTCACAAGCATTCGAAACGCCTTGGCTGTCATGGATTGGTGATTGGAGTTTAACTGGAGGTATTAGTGTTACAGAAAAAGAACGTTATGCTCCTCATGCTCTATTGTGGAACCTTCGCGGTGCCATTAAGCCATTCAAACAGTTAGAAATAGGCTTGTCTTGGACCACACAGTTTTGTGGTGAAGGCCAAGAGTGTAGCTTTAATACTGCTGTTAAATCTATTACTGGACAAAGAGATTGTCGAATAGACACTGAGTTATATGAAGGTTGCTCGAATTATGGTAATCAAATGGCTGGCTTTGATGTCCGTTATGCTGATGAGTGGTTCAATATCCCTGTAGGACTTTATTTGGAAAGAACCTGTGAAGATTCAACTGGTCAGCCATGGGAAATTGCTGATTGTGCTAAAATGGTTGGTATTGACACAAGGATTAACTTTAATAGCCAGCAGTATAAATTGTTCTTAGAATATACAAATACTTTGGTGTATTGCTTTGAAAGCGAAACGGATGCCAATTCGAACTGTTTTTACGAACATTCAACCTACCTAAGTGGTTCACGTTATTATGGTCGTGCTTTTGGTAGCACCTACGACAGCGATGCTAATGTTTATGTTTTAGGGTTAATAGGCCAATTTGATAATAGTCATGGTTTTACTACGCTACTACGCTATGCTCAGCTTAATAAAGACGGTGGAAACTTTGATAGTGAATGGGCGCCGCAACCATTAAAAGAAGATATTATGATGCTCGAGTTGTCATATCGCTTGCCGGCGTTTAACGGTATGTTGACCTTAGGCGGCAGTGTGGCAAATTCCAAATTTGAAGTGCAAGCCAATGATAGTCAAGGGACTATTTTTTCAACTTACGAATATAAGTTTTAAGCGTTATGGTTGATTAACCGAGTTGAGGTTGATGATATAAGGGAGCCGAATGGCTCCCTTTTTTATTGGTTAATGCTAGGCGCAGTGGCTAGACATTTACCGTTGCTGGCATAAACCACAAAATACTGTAGTACGCTGACCGAGTTTTATCTCGCTTAATAAGTTGCCACAGCTGGTACATGTTTCGCCGCCGCGACCATAAACATGCAACTTTTGCGCAAAATATCCTGGCTTACCATCTGCATTAATGAAATCTTTCAATGTTGTTCCACCTTGCTCAATAGCATGAGCCAAAATCTGTTTAACTTCCGCCACAAGAATGGTTAACCTTTCTAGGTCAATACTCCCAGCGGCAGCTTGTGGATGGATCCCTGCTGCAAATAGTGCTTCATTAGCATAAATATTACCTGCTCCCACTACGATATGATTATCCATTAGGCATAACTTAATGGCTTTTTTCTTGCCAGCCAGTGCAGCTTGCAATTGTAATGGTGTGAAATGCGGGCTTAATGGTTCTGGACCAAGCTTTGATAGCAATGGATGAGCCTCTTCTGGTAATTCGTACCATAGCCAGGCGCCAAAGCGTCGCGGGTCGTTAAATCGCAACATACGACCATTATCGAGGATTAAATCAATATGGTCGTGCTTTTCTACCGGGGTGTTACGCGGCAAAATACGTAAACTACCGGACATACCTAAATGAACTATGGTGATGCCCGCATCAGTGTCGATTAATAGATATTTGGCGCGGCGACGAACATTATTAATCCGTTGGCCGACAATATTTTGTGCCACGTCCGGCACTGGCCAGCGTAATGATCCATTACGGACAATGAGCTCACTGACAGTTTGGTCTATGAGATAAGGACTGATCCCAAGGCGGGTTACTTCAACTTCCGGTAATTCAGGCATAAAAACTCTTATTTTGATTGAGAAGGAACGGCAAGAATAGGCTGTAAATCGGCGCGTAAACTGGGTGGTACTTGATACCAATTTTGGTTAGACGATTGTAATAGACCTTCATTTGGAAAATAACGCCATTGTTGTGCTGTGTGAACATGATTAATCGCGATCGTGAGCGTCTGCTCTGCAAGGCTATGCTCTGGTTCGGTTTTTAATGGTGACACACTAATGTTTTGCCATGATTGGGCCCATTGCTGACAATTGAGTACTTGCTGGTGGCATTGCCATTGACCATCTTGTTGACTTAGCCATATATCATCGAGGTGTAATTGCTTTAAAGGCATTTGCGAGTCAAATAAAGCCACAGCATCAGCGGGAACGCTAGCCGTTTTATCATTGATGAAAGACAGTACGGCAATCATAAATACACTGGACCCAATAATAATATAGTTCCAACTTTTACGAGAAAGCGCCATAGTCATTACCTTTAATCGGATGATGTTATTTATCTTAAGGCAGCATTGTGCCCTGTTGATTTTTGAGTGTATCACCCAGGAGATAAAAAACGAATCGGCTCAGGAGTCATCCGTAAGTTAATCTTTGTTGTAGTATTGATACGGTTGCGGATAGGGTTTTAGATTAACGATGAGCAATGAATTATCTGCTTTACTGCATTCCCCGATAGTCATTACATTAATATCATGACGTCATGATTTTAATGTAATGACAATCGGGGACGTGTTTAGTTTCAGTTACAATAAATCGGCAAATGGCTGAATAAATACAGATCCACCAGTGGGTATGGTGTCATGGTCATCGCCAATGACGATAAGGCAATTGGCATTGACCATCGAACTGAGCATGCCTGAACCTTGCGCCCCCGTTGTACTGACATGAATTTTGCCATCAGGCCCAAGAGTATAAATACCGCGTAAAAACTCTGTGCGACCTGTTTTGCTTCGCAGTGGTTGGCTGGCAATGGCGGGAATAAATTGCGGTAGCCAGTTTGCTTCGCCTGCCATTTTACGAATAGCCGGCTGCACAAATTGTAGAAAAGCCACCATGACAGCCACTGGGTTACCCGGTAAGCCAAAAAAGAGACTTTGATTAATATTACCCACCGCAAGCGGTCTTCCTGGGCGCATATTAATCCGCCAAAAATGGGTATTGCCCACATTCGCGAGAGCCATTTTAATGTAATCGGCATTACCCACGGATACGCCGCCAGAACTGATCACAATATCTGCTTTGGTTCCGGCATCAATGAGGGTATTGGTCAGTGTCTGCTCGTTGTCATCTATGATACCGAGATCGATGACCTGACAGCCGAGCTTTTTCGCCATAGATAAAATCGTGTAGCGATTAGCGTCATAAATGCAGTTAGCTTTTAGTTGATCGCCGGGCTGACTTACTTCATCACCGGTAGAAAATACCGCCACAATCGGGCGTTTAAATACCGGTAATCGATGGAAACCGAGTGAGGCCATTAATCCCAGTTCTGCAGCACCTAATCTTGTACCAGCAGCTAAAGCGACTTGACCTTGAGCTATATCTTCACCAGCAAGGCGAACATGTTGGCCTTTGATAATCTTGTCTGTTTCAAGCAGTATTAATTTTTGATTTTGCTCATTTGCCAGTTCGATTGCCTGAATCGTATCGGCGCCTTGTGGCACGGTAGCTCCAGTCATAATGCGCACTGCTTCACCGTCTTGTAAAATATTAGGATAGTGATGTCCTGCTAACACTTCAGCGACAACTTTGAGGGGGGCGTTAGCTATGCTATTGAAGGCAAATGCGTAACCGTCCATTGCGGAGTTTGTTTGCTGCGGCACATTGATTTCAGAAATAATATCTTGTGCTAACACATGATTATCGATATCAATCAGGTCAACGACTTCGGGGTGATTGGTTGGTGTAATTTGTGCCAACACTGCAGCTACACCTTGCGATACACTAATACCGTTTTTATTGTTTGCGGTGTCGTCTATTTTCGCCGCTTTACTGGCATCAACCGGTAAATTGATGACTGTAGCTTGCCAGTTTTGTTGGTAGTGCTGAACAAAATCAGCAATTTGTGCCACATTGTTTAAATCTAAACGAGTTAAAGATGCAGGGACAGTCGTCTCATCACAGCAGGCGATAGCGACAATATTGTCATCATGGATATGGATCAATGGCTTATTATGTGCTGCACGATGTAGTTCAATTTTAGGTAATGCTAACTTTTTAAAGCCCTCTACCAAAACAATATCCACTTTATCGACTTCAATTTGACGCAATAAGTGTTGTAACTGGGGATCATCATCGAGCGGATCTTCGGTCATTAACGCCCAACGCATATTCGACGCCACTAAGACTTGTTTTGCTCCTGCTTTACGCATTTCGAAACTGTCTTTACCTGGAATATCGACATCAAAATTATGGTGAGCATGTTTTATGACTGCCAAACGTAAACCACGCTGATTCAATAACGGAATAAGTTGTTTCAGTAAGGTGGTTTTCCCAGTGCCGCTGTATGCACAAAAACCTAAAACGGGGATCGGCAATGGATTGGTAAATAATGCTGTCATGAAGTACCTCTACTGAAATTACTTGGCAATTTGCTTTGCTAACTGATGTTTTTGTTCTGGTGTATTGATGTTAACGAATGCATTGGGTTGGTCGGCAAAACTTTCTACTGCCACTTTATGTTGCTTGTACCACAAATCAATTTTGCGCTCTCCCGCATCCAAGAAAGCCTGCATCGATGTCACTAGATGAGGTTTTAATAGTAATACTACGGGTTGTTCATACTCACCATCACTGGCCACAGCAAGGTCGGCTTGCTGTTGCTCTAAAGCCGCTAATAACCTTACGACTAAGTCATCAGGTAACATTGGGCAATCACAAGGCACGACCAGAAGATAATCTGCTTCAGTTTGCTTTAATGCGGTGACCATTCCAGCAAGCGGCCCTAGATAACCACTATCTTGGTCGCTAAAGACTTTGTAACCCCATTGTTCATACTGCTCTTGATTACGGTTAGCATTAATCATAATGCCATCGACTTGGCTTTTTAGCTTATCAATTGTATGGCAAATCATGGCTTGGCCATTAAGACTCACTAGGCCTTTGTCATTGCCACCCATGCGCCTAGCCATGCCGCCAGCTAAAATTACTGCGTCAATTTGTGGTGCCATAATGTAATTCCGTTGTATTAGCCTGATGCACTTCTTCTACTGTAGGAACATGCATGCTGGTATGAATGGTATGTTGTTTGATGTGCCAATATTGATGACATAACGCCGTCAGGCCACAGGTTTGATGGCTACTGATTAATAGTCCTGTGCCATCTTGTTTTAATTGATTAATCATCGCAAGCACTAAACTCTGCGAGTGTTTATCCATATTCGAAATCGGTTCATCGAGCATTAATAGTTTTGGTTGAGCGATCCAGGCTCTTGCGATGGCAAGGCGTTGTCGCTCTCCGCCAGATAAATCGCTGGCATGGTGGTTAAGCAAGTCAGTTAATTGAGACATATGAATCGCTTGGCTAATGCGTTTTTTTCGTTGTTCTGACGATAACGACCGTTGAGCTAAGGCATAAGTTAAGTTGTATTTGACAGACCCCTCAAACAGGTAAGGATGCTGATGCAAATAGACTGCTTTACCTAAAAGCGACTGAGTTCGCCACCAAGGTGTGGGCACAAAGCCATGACTCTCAATTTGGCCCTTAGTAGGGGACTGTAATCCAGCAAGTAGCTTCATCAAGGTTGATTTACCTGAGCCATTATCACCTTGCAGATAAATGACATCACCCTGACTAAAGTTAAGTCTATCAGCACAAAATAACATCTTTTGATTAAATTTAATCATGACATCTTTAGCTTCAATACTGACTGGGTATTTAACAGCGTTATTCGCTAACGACATTTTAATGGCTCCTTGGGACGGCTTTGCCTCGCAATGAACCCAAGATGAAATTTAACACTAAGGCTAATATGAGTAACACCAGTCCTAAGGCAATTGCTTGGGCAAAATCGCCTTTGCTCGTTTCGAGGGCGATAGCCGTAGGGATATTACGAGTGACATTCATAATATTGCCACCGACCATCATAGAGCAACCCACTTCAGTTAAAATTCGACTGAAACCGGCGATAATAGCGAGTAAGAGTGGCACCCGTAATTCACGGCATAAAGTCCACACTGCGCGTAACCAGGATGCTCCTAAGGTTCGTGATGTTTCCCAAGCTCGACGATCGACACTCGAAAATGCTGCTTGTGATAATGCTATCAATACCGGGGCGCAAATTAGCATTTGACCCAGAATCATGCCTTTTTGAGTAAATAGCCATTTTAAATCACCTAAAGCGCCATTACGGGTCAGCAATAAATAGACTAATAAACCGATTACAACGGTAGGAATGGATTGTAAAGTTTGCACTAAGTTAGTGACAATCCAACGACCTCTAAAGTGGCTAAAAGCAAGGATAAAACCTAAAATAATAGAGGGAATAATCGTGATCAATAGTGCAGCAAAAGACACTGAAAAAGAAATATTAATAATGGCCCAAACATGAGGGTCAAAAGAGAGCAGCAAGCTAAATGCTTGCTGCAATAGTACTAACCAGCCATCACTCATTTTTTATAGGTTGCCTTAAACAATTGCTCTCCTTGCACTTTATAATTGTTAATCATAGTTTGTGTTGCAGGACTAATAAACCAATCGCTCAATGCTCTGGCACCCTTATGATTTAAGTCTGGGTATTTTGCTGGGTTAATTAACATGATCTGATAAGGGTTAGCTAATTTATCGCCACCTTCAAAGCTAATATTGAGATCGAGTTTAGCTTTATAAGCAATATACGTTCCACGATCGGTTAATGTATAAGCTTGTAATTCATCCGCCATTAATAACGTTTTACCCATGCCTTGGCCTACAGAGGTATAACCTGCAAAGTCTGGTGTAATGCCGGCATCTTTCCAAATGATTAATTCTTTCATGTGGGTACCAGAGTTATCACCGCGAGAAACAAATTTACTGTTACTTTGGGCAATTTTACTGAAGGCTTCAGTGACTAATTTGCTAGACTTTACTGCCGCAGGATCATTTTTAGGTCCTAATACCACGAAATCATTTTCCATAATGCCGCGCGGTTCAATACCATCGCCATCGGCGATAAATTTCGCTTCAGCATCTGGGGCATGAGTCATCACAACGTCAACATCTCCTTGGCTGGCAAGTTTTAATGCTTTACCTGTACCCGTTGCAATAACTTGAACAGTATAACCTGATTCAGCTTCAAACTTAGGTAACAGTGCCCCCAGTAGGCCTGAGTTTTCAGTACTGGTTGTGGTTGCTAACTTAATCACTTCATTTGCCAGTGCAGTAGGGCTAAACATCGCTCCACTAAGTACCGATGCTGCTATCAGAATACTAATGCTTGCTTTGAGTTTTAACATTGCCGCTCCTTGATATATTAATCGTTATGATATTCATATTTTTGGTCTGTTGATCTTTGATGATCAAAATTTTTAAACGTAAACCGTGTCGCACCTTGTATCAAAATCGCAGAGCAAGTTATGGCGCCTAGCCTTCTAAGCGAATAATTTGCAACAAAGACTTCTACTTGCAAAGGCGTCACACGCTTAAGTTGAACCCTTCGGGCAGCACTTGTAGCCACTTTCTATTACTTGACCGCTTGTTCATGTAGAATGATCACATGCTATAAGCTTCGCCTCGGAGAAATGGCTATAAACTGCGTAAAAATTCATCTCGAAAGATCAACAAGCCCTAACTAAAAAATTAAATGCATTAGGAAATAACTAATTCCCAACGTAATAAGCAAGTTAAATGCCAAAGTACTTTAATGCAAATACTGTTCACGCATAAAATCGAAACTGTGAACTTGCTCCCAAGCTATGGTTATTTATATTAGACAAATTGTCCCATGATCACCTTTCTATGGTTCATAGTGACCAAGTGATTTGAATTCAGTGATACAGTATTACAAAGCTTGCCAAAGCGTCCATATAAGAGTCCATTTATGAGTCCAAATGAACATGCCAACCCAGTAGCAAAGACCACAATGTCAGTACTCATTGTTGATGATGAACCCGGTATGCGCAGTTTTTTGATGAAAGCCTTGGCTAAAAAGTTTGCCTTGGTTGAAACCGCTTCTTCAATTGCCCAAGCTGAAGAGTTACGCAGTCATGGTCATTTCGATTTATTGATTGTGGATATTCGCTTGCCTGATAGATCGGGTATTGAATGGCATGAAGCGCTTAATGATCCCGAGCACCAATCCGATATTATTTTTATGACTGGTTACGCCGATATGGATGTGGCAATCAAAGCATTACGTGCGGGTGCGTGTGACTTTATTATGAAACCGTTTCATTTAGAGCAGATGATCACTGCCGTTGATCGTTGTATCGAAAAACGTTTGCTTAAGCGTGAGAATTTTATGCTAAAGCGTGAATTATCGCACGGTCAATCATCGACTATTATTGGTAACAGTGAAGCTATTCGCGATGTTAAAGAAGTGATTGAACGCATCGCCCCGACGAACGCTGTGGTGTTAATTGAAGGCGAGTCTGGTACGGGTAAAGAGCTGGTGGCCAGACAGCTACATCTGCTTAGCGGTCGAAGTGGTGCATTTGTGCCGGTGAACTGTGGTGCAATAGCCCCAGATCTGTTGGCCAGTGAGTTGTTTGGCCATACTGCAGGTGCATTTACAGGGGCCAAAGGTAATCGTGAAGGCTTATTTAGTTATGCCTCGGGTGGCACAATATTCTTGGATGAAATTGGCGAAATGCCAATGAATATGCAAACGGCATTATTAAGAGTGCTTGAACAGCGTGCGATTCGTCCAGTTGGAAGCGAAAAAGAAGTGGATATTAACGTGCGCGTTATCGCGGCAACTAATCGTTTATTAATCGATGAGGTTGAGGCGGGACGTTTTAGGCGCGATCTATTTTACCGTTTGAATGTATTAAATATTGTTATTCCATCTTTGCGATCTCGCCCCGATGATGTTGCTGAACTTACCCATTATTTTACCTTACAATTGTCACAAGAATTGGGTATTAAAGACGTTATTTGGAGCCACGAAGATCTGCAAGTGCTGCAGCAACATGATTGGCCTGGAAACATTCGTGAGCTACGTAATATGATTGAACGGTGTATTTTATTAGGCAAACCCCCTGCTGAATATTGGAAAAAACCTGCGTCAGTTATGGTCAACGATGCCATGGGTTACCCGCTTAATTGGCCATTGAAAGAAGTTGAAAAACAACATGTCACAAAGGTTGTTGATAATCATAACGGCAATAAATCTGCGGCTGCCCGCGATTTAGGTGTGTCGCGAAAAACATTAGATCGAAAATTTAAAGATTGGTTGAATCACGCCGAAGAAGGTCACGAGGAAACATAAACGTGGCGAATTCGAAGGGTTTTTTTACACGAGTTTTCGGTATTAGTTGGCAGCAAATGCAAGCCAAAGTACGTTATCGGATCTTGTTTCTGACATCTCTGCCTATTGTATTAACCCTGGTTAGCTTAGTTTTTATAACCATATATTGGAATGTAATATATACAGGTAAGCAATTGTTTATGAAGGTAAAGGCTGATTTGGTTGTCGCTAATAGTACCTTGATGCAAGTGCAGGAACGCCAACAAGACAGTTTAGAGTCGATCAGTAAATCATGGGATTTTCAACATGCATTTAGGTTACTACAACACAGTCAGCAGCAAGCTGATCCCAAGGTTATTAGTGCGCTAAATATACTATTAGAACAGCAGCAAAAAGCATCAGGATTAGACTTTCTAAGGTTAATTCGTGTCGCAGATGCTGCCGCGGATCCCGACTTACGTTTGATGTTGCACCAAACTCAACAGAAGGCTTTTTCTGGTTTGATGGTGCTGTCAGCTAAACGTCTCGAAAGAATTAATTCAAGTCTAGCAACCCAAGCTAACATTAGCTTAATTCCCACATTACATGCCAAACAGCCTCTACAAAATATCGAAACACGTGGTTTATTAAGCCGAACCTTATTACCGATAGCCGACCAGTCGGGTAATGTATTTTGGTATTTAGATGGTGGTATGTTGTTTAACCGCAATACTGCCATCGTCGATAATATTCGTGACTTAGTGTACGGCAAAGGCACATTACCAGAACGCTCAATCGGTACCGTGACCCTTTTTCTGGATAATATTCGGATTAGTACTAATGTGCCGATGGAGCAATTTCCCAAAGACCCGAATAAACCCAATAGAGCATTAGGTACGCTGGTGTCTAATGAAGTGTATCAACAAGTATTGGTTGAAGGGCAAACATGGATAAATCGTGCCTTTGTTCTCAATGATTGGTACATCTCTGGTTATTTACCTTTACAGGATGTGCGCGGTAAACGGATTGGGATGGTTTATGTGGGCTTTTCTGAGTCTCCTTTTCTGCATAATTATTTACTCAATATTATCGAGCTCGGTACCATTTTAGTGTTTGTGTTATTGATTTCAGGTTTTCTAGTGTACCGGGGAGCAAACAGCTTATTACAGCCAATTGAGTATATTCACCAAGTGGTTACTGCGGTGCAATCTGGGCGCAATATCAGGATCGGTAAATTAGACATCAATGGTGATAATGAACTGGCACATTTAGCCGAACAATTTGACAATATGTTGGATCAATTACAGAGACGTAATGCCCAAATTCAATCTGCTGCAGAGCAACTTGAAATTAAAGTTGAGCAGCGTACTCGTAGCTTGCAAGATAAAACGGAGGAGCTCGAGCGTAATGTGGCGTTATTGCATGCGACCAGACAACAACTGGTCACCAATGAAAAACTTACCGCATTAGGAGAGCTCATCGCAGGTATCGCCCATGAAATTAATAATCCTACCGCGGTAATTTTGGGCAATATGGAGCTGTTAAAATATGAACTTGGTGATAATGCTGCCGTAGTCGAAGAAGAGATCGAGTTAGTGCTCCAGCAAGTGGGCCGGATCACCACTATTATTCGAAGCCTACTGCAATACAGCCGTCCAGGTGAGTTCAATGCCCCCATAACATCGCAACCAGTGACGCAAATTGTTGAAGAGATGCTGTTGTTAGCCCGCCATTCCATTGAACAACAAGAGGTCACACTGATCAAAGATTTCACTGCCACAGGTGATGTTGAAGTCAATCGTCCCCAGCTGTTACAAGTACTGATTAACTTAATGGTTAATGCCGCTCATGCGATTGAAAACAAAGGCCGAATTTGGCTACGAACATATGACTGGCTAGAAGATGGCAAAACGATTGGCGTTAAAATTGAAGTTGAAGACGAGGGAGTGGGAATTAATAAAGAAGATTTGAGTCGTATTTTTGACCCATTTTATACTACACGTAAAGATGGTACTGGTTTAGGCCTCTCGTTGAGCTATGGGATCATTAAACGGCTTGGTGGTACGATTGAAGTGAATTCGACAGTAGGTAAGGGCACCATATTTACCATTGGTCTTTACCACAAGGCAAAAGATGATCAGCAACTTGGGCCTTATGAAGGCTTACATTTTGGTGAAAAAGCACAATAAGAAAACAGCTAAAAAAAAGCCGGATGATGAATCCGGCCACAAAGAGTGTATGAGCAATGTCGTGCTTGCGAACTCTGAAAAGTGATTAAAGGTGATGAAGTCTTTAATCACTAAACCGAGTTTTGGAACGCAAGTTAATAATAATCATTCTCATTAGTGTTTGCAAGCATTTAAGATAATATATCGCATCTTTACATTCAATTAAGTACATAAAATTATAAGCTATTGTTTTTGTTTAAAATGTTTATGCCTTATTGCTTATATGTAAATGTATTTTGTAAAATAAAACAGTTTGGCGCTTATTCTGGTATTAGAGGTTGGTGTTAGTTTGATTGTTATTATTCACGCTTAGATGAACGTTACTGGAACGCGAGGAGCATCTTGCGATTAATGTGCTGATGATAATCTGTGGAATATTGTTTAGAACAACAATACTGTCATCGTATTTGATAAAAACTGAGCATATTAAATAAGTAAAGCATCGGCGGCACTGTAATTGAGCTGACGATGCTTTTTTGCTTATTCACCTATCCTAACAACGATTACTTTGATGCATGAATAATAATGTCGTCATCAGCCGAGATGTCATTTAATAAAATTTTATCTTGTAGTACCTTCAATAACACCCCATAAGCCGGTAAAAACAATCCTAAGCTCACGATCAATTTAAAGGCGTAATCAACGCTAGCAATTTCTGGCCAATGTGTGGCCATAAATACATCACTGGAAGCATAAAACGCGATACTGAAAAACACTAAGGTATCGACTAAGTTACCCACTAATGTTGATGCTGCGGGGGCAACCCACCAAGCTTTGGCCTGACGTAATTTAGCAAATACAGTGATGTCCATTAGCTGGCCAATCAAGTACGCCACAAAGCTGGCAAAGGCGATGCGAAACACAAAGCTGTTCCACTCGATTAATGCACCAAATGCTTGTAATTGACCTTGGTGAAACAATACCCCGACTAAATACGACACCACAAGTGACGGTATCATGGCTTTAAGAATAATGCCTCTAGCAGCTTGTTGGCCAAAAATTCTTACGGTTAGGTCGGTGGCGAGATAGACAAATGGAAAGCTAAATGCACCCCAAGTGGTGTGGTAGCTAAACAGCTGAAATGGTAGCTGAACAAGATAGTTGCTTGCGCAAATAATTAAGATATGGAAACTGACTAATAGCATCAGTGCTCGGCGATATTTCGCCTGGGTTAACGTCAACATATTGTGGCCTTTTTAATTGGGTTAGCGCGGGGTGAGGGAACCCGCTATTAATTAGTTAACAGTATTTACTGGTGTTAACGAGACTATATAGCCTGAGTTAAGCCGATAAGTTAATACCTGTTATAGAGAATATTATCATTATAGTTTATTGGTCGTGTTTGCTGATAAATACACCACTTGATTAACCTTTTTAAGCGAATTCATGGCGGTCAGCAATCATGGGGGCGGGATAATAGCATGGGTTTTGTACAAGCGAAAGGCCTAGTCATGGCGAGCAAGCATCGTTGGAGTCAGCTTAGAAATATTAAAAATCGATTAATATAGACAATACTGTCGCTAATTTGTTTTCCAGCTCTTGCCACTCAGCTTCAGGATTTGACCCCGCAACAATACCTGCTCCGGCAAACAAGTTGATTCTTCTGGGTTCAATTAAAGCGCTGCGGATCGCAACAGAAAACTCTGATTCATGGTGATTTAAATAACCACAAGCTCCAGCATACCAACCTCTAGCGTAACCTTCTCGCTGGCGAATAAAGTTTAATGCCGCCTCGCGGGGTAAACCTCCTACGGCAGGAGTAGGATGCAGCGCCCGTAATAATTCAAAATCACTAACACCTGGCTTTAACTGTGCTCGAATAGCGCGATGTAAATGTT
This sequence comes from Shewanella sp. SR43-4, assembly GCF_014163845.1. Taxonomy (NCBI): domain Bacteria; kingdom Pseudomonadati; phylum Pseudomonadota; class Gammaproteobacteria; order Alteromonadales; family Shewanellaceae; genus Shewanella; species Shewanella sp. SR43-4. Next base: position 110,259 of record NZ_JACJEB010000010.1, read on the forward strand.
GAATATGATCAAGCTTAAATATTTTAGGCTGCTCGTCGGCGCCCACATATTGACTTAATGGTGTGAGTACATTGACAATATGCTCTCTGACTAACTGATTTTCATGGCTATTTTTAATATCATCTAATAGCGCTTGAGCCAGTAATGCATCCTCATCTGGATTAAGTCCTCGCACTGTTGTTCCGGCTAATGCTTCGGTAAACAGTTCCTGTTGGCGGCGTAAATATAACCGTTCGGGTGAACAAGATATAAATGCGCGTTCAGGGCTAAATTGAAAGCCAAATTGAAAGCTATTTGGATTACGCCCTTGCCAACAGGCTAAAACAGTCCAAGGGTCAATATGGTCATTTACATCAATTTGGCTGAGGCGTGATAAGACGACTTTGGGGGTCGATTTGATAAAATTAGCTTGGGTGACCTGTTCAACTAATTCCTTCCAACGGGCAAAATTAGGTAAATCACTTCGACCTATTAACATGAGTTTATTCGGTGGTGACAAGGGAGCAGGTTTTTGCACCATTGCGATAGTATCAAGTGCAGCTTGGATTTCGTCTTCAGCGTTTCCATTCTCAAAATTAAGGTTTACTAATATCCTAACCTTATGACCGCTTCGGCGTAATTCTATTCTAGGTAATATAAAGTGTGCACGGCCAAATTCAGGCCAACATTCTACCGTGCGATCGAACGCTAAACCGCCGTAATAGCGAATGTCTAGGTGATTGGTTTTGTTACGTTGTTGCTGATAGATTTGCGCTAAGGCATTGTCGTCGACTTGGTCGGCAAAATAAAATGCCTTACATGAACCTATAGCGGCGACATCTTCATTTCTATCACGGCCATGCCAATAAATTTTAGGGTATACGGTTTGGGCACTTAACCAAGAGATTAATGGCAATGCTGGAGCATCGACTGACAGTTGCACTATAGGGTCACAGATCGGTATGCTGCGAAGTTGTTCGAGCTTAGAGATCAATTCGCTAAATTGTGGTGAAAAAAAGTGACCTTTCAATCTGTGCCTCTCGTATATCAACATAAGGGTTAACGTTAATAAACAGATGAAAAAGTGTCAATTAGCAAGATTAAAGTGTGTGATCTGAATTGCTAATATAGCCATGAGATTTTGGTAATGTGTCTGTTAGGTAACCATGTTAAAGAATTCAGCTATTGGCTAGTGTTATTGGATCGTTATAGAATGAAAAGCAATGTCGAGCATCTCGTTGAGTCAATGTTAAAGTGCCATCGATATTTGTGTGATGATCTGAAGTGAAAATTAGCTGAATTGAGTAAAGTCGTTCAAAATATCACTAGAAATTGCAAGTCAGATTTCGTTTTTTAGTTTTGTCTCCCGGAGTAATTTGTACAATGAATGATTCTGCCGAATCAAACAATGTCATTAAAGTCCCTATCGATAAACTTGCTTTAGGCATGTTTGTTACCGCGATAGATCATCAGAACGGTAAAGTAGCCATCCGTAATCCCGGACAAATTAAATACCGTGATGCAATTGTCAAACTTAAAGCCAGCAATATTGCAGTGGTGTGGGTTGATATTGAACGCTCTTCAGACACCTGTGGATTAAAAAAAGCAGAAAGAGCAAGCTCTGCTAGTAGCCTATTAATGCGTAAAGCGACGGTCACTCGAGATGGTCAGCGAGGGCAAGCTAAAAAGTTACTTGCTGAAGCCAAGGGGCTTATCAAAAAAGTAATGTCTGAAACCTTCGAAGGTAAAGCTATCGAAGTGGGTCAATTTGAAGATGTTGCTGATAAAATGATTGAGTCGGTTATGGATGATGCCGACGCATTTAAGTGTATCTCAGCACTGCGTAGCAAAGATGCTTACTTACTTGAACACTCTATCAATGTTGCCTTTTTGCTCGTCACCTTTGGCAAGCACCTTAAGCTTGACCGCGAATTGCTTAAGCAAATGGCGGTTGGGGGGATTTTACATGATATCGGCAAAATTAAAGTTGATAACGAAATATTACACAAACCAGGTAAGCTGACCCCAGAAGAATTTGAACACATGAAATTGCATCAATTTTATGCAATTGAAATCATGCATGAAACAACAGGGCTGTCACAAGTGAGTAAAGATGTGTGCTTAATGCATCATGAAAAGCTTGATGGCCGCGGTTATCCTAATGGCCTCAAAGATGAGCAACTTCCTCAGCATGGGCGAATGAGTTGTATTGTAGATATTTTCGATGCGTTAACTGCTGCTCGTTGTTACAAAGAAGCCATGAGCCCCGCGGCAGCATTTAAAATATTGATCAGCTTGACACCATTTCATCTTGATCAAAAACTGGTATATGAGTTCATCCGCTGCGTGGGTATTTACCCTGTCGGTTCATTAGTACAGCTATCGGACCTGCGTGTAGGAATTGTATGGGATGCTAAAGGTCGCGATGCCTTGCATCCTATCGTTAAGTGCTTTTATTCAATCAAGCATAAGCACTATACCGAAGTGACTATGGTGGATTTACTTAAATCTGAGTTAAATATTGAGCGAGGCGTATCGCCAAGTATGCTCGATGTCGATCCTAGCCCTTTTTACTAAATGCCAGTAAAGCCCTGTGAGTGAATAGCAATAACTAATGGCCAATAATCTGTTGGTACATGGGTGCTAACTTAGCTAGAAGCGCATTACGTGTTGCGATAGGAATATGCTGTTGTTTAAGGGCTTCAATCAAATGGCCCACTAAGGCATCAAAGTCGGCTTGGCTAATGTGCAGTCCGATATGGGCATCATACATAGATGCTCCTTGATAAAGACACTCACCGCCAGTGACAACACATAAATGCTCAATCAGCCGTTGACGAAAAACACTGATGTCGGTTTGTTCAAAGTGATGCAAGAGGCGTTTGTCTTGGGACAAATTAACCAGGAAATCGTCGGTGATCATACTGATGCCTTTGTTCCCCCCCAGCTGCTGGTAAAGGCTTGTTGGTTGGCTTGCGCAGCCAGTAGACAGTAATAACAGTGCGCCCAATACCAGTAGATGATGTTTAAAAGCATTCAGCATTACAGTGTTCCCTCTACGGATAAATACCACCCTTGTTGCTGCTTAAATCCGGCAATACTGCCTAAATCGACATATGCGCCGACAACCGAAAGGTGTTTATTAACAAACCAGGCGACAAAAATATCTTGCCAATCTTGCTCTTGCGCAAAACTCAACTCATCTGGTTTTTGTTTGTACTCATAACCCAGAGCAATATTATCAGTTAATAACACCGCGATAGAAGCTTCGGCTTGTAAGGTGTAATCGTTGTTGGTTGCAGTGCCAAATCCGAGTAAACCTGTTTGGTTTGCTTTGGTGGCTCTCAGGGTTAAGTTGGTCACAAGGTTACGACCTGCAATGGCTTCAAAATAGACCTTGCTAGCGGCCAAATACACATCTAACCCCCAATCATCTCTCGCTCCCACCGCTTGTGGTAAGGCAAAGTCATCAACACGTTTGTACTGTAATCCTAAGCTGATTTGCGGCATTGCGGTATAGAGTACTTCACCAGCCAGTTTGTATTTTATGCCTACAATATCTTGGCCTAGTTTGCCGCCCAGAGTGTCTAAATCAAAAGTTTGTTTGGCAATACTCAGTTCAAAGCGATTATCAATGCTTAACGATGCCCCCATAGAATGCAGTGTAAAGTCGTCAACATAAACGGCGGAGTTCATCGCGGTTAAAGACCATTGATCAGAGCTTGCATAACCATTAATTACCGCCCAAGGTACTATGCCACCTCCGGCACTACCTTCAATAGTGGTTGCGCCGCCAGTGGCGATAATTTTGCTCGTATCAGCTTGGGCCTGCGTCACGATTAGGCTTAATAGCCCGGATAATATAATGCATATGATTTGATACATTAGCGCACCGTATCTTCATTAGAATGGGACATTAGATTGATTGAATTGTTGAAACCATACAATAAAATCATCCGCTTTTAATGGCTTAGAATACACATAGCCTTGAATTATATCACAATTAAGCTTGCGCAAAATATCGATTCCTTCTGCGGATTCTACGCCTTCGGCCACTACGGATAAGTTAAGTCCCTTAATTAACCTAATGCTAGTATCAACGATCATTAAATCAGTGGCATCGGTATGAATATCTTTAATAAAACTGCGATCAATCTTCACTTCATTGACCGGTAATAATTTCAAATAGGCTAATGAAGAGTGTCCTGTGCCAAAGTCGTCGATGGCAATCGATATACCGATATTGCGAAATTGCTGCAAAACCGCAATCACCGTTTGCGCATCTTTCATCACCGCACCTTCAGTGACCTCTATCGATAGGGCGGTAATGGGTAAATTATTGCTAATGAGTAATTGTTCAATGTCCAGTGGTAGCTGAGGATTGGTTAAGTCGTGGGCGGATAAATTAATCGCGACCGTAAGTGAAATACCTTGTTGCTGCCATTTTGCTAGCTGTTTTATGGTGGTATTGAGCACCCACTCGCTAATAATCGAGATATTACCTGAGTTTTCAGCTAAGCGAATAAATTCATCCGGTGGAATAAACCCTAATTCAGGGTGCAGCCAACGGATCAGGGTTTCTGCTCCATGGCAATGATTCGTCTGAATATCAACTTTGGGCTGAAACACTAAATGCAGTTGCCCTTGACTTAGGGCTATCGGTAAATCGCGGATGATCATTAATTCACGCAGATAGCGCTCATCTTCGCCTTGTTGATAAGTGGCAATACTTAATGATTCCATGCGGGCTTGGTTTAAGGCAATTTCAGCATGGCGAATCAAGGTATCGATATCATTACTGTCATAGCCTCGGGATAAATCTACCATCCCTACGCGAACATTGACTGTGATTTTTGATCCTTGAATGGCAAAGGGTTGAGTTAATAAGCGTAAATAATTATCAAGCTGTTGATCATCAATACCAGGTTGGAATAATAATAAAAACGAGTCGCCATCTAAGCGCGATATTAACTGTGCTGTTGGAGATAAGCTTTCTAAGCGACTGGCAAACAATACCAACAGATCATCGGCATTGGCAAAGCCAATAATGTTATTCAAATGACGAAAGTTTTTGATGTCTATCATCACTAAGTTGCCATGCATTTTGCTTAGCAGCTGACTAAGGAGTTGTTTAGCTGCTACGCGGTTATACAAGCCTGTGAGGTTATCGTGCTGTGACTGGTACACTAAGTCATTTTTGCGTGACTCAATATTTTCACGCATTATCGATAGGGTGTTGGCTAATACTTGTAACTCTGCGGGAGCACCTTTAATTGGCGGAGGATTTTCGCCTTGGCCCACTTTGCGGGCAAAATTAACCAATCCATAAATAGGTTTGGTTAAGCCGCCAGCAAACCAGGCTGCAATCATAAAGGCCAGTAAACAGGTTATCGCGAATACAAGTAACATGTTATTGCGTAATGCATCGTAATTTTGCTGCCACTTAATATTTGATTGGTGTAATACCGCTAATTGATTATCGCTATTGTTGTCTAATGCAATGGTGGTAGATAAATATCCCAGTGGTACGTCGTCGCTGACCACATCGATAGTTTGGTCTAATTGATCCATCTGCGCTAAAACATCTTGTTGCTGAGCGGGTGGCAGGGTGGAGACTATTTCAATTCTGTCAGCTGACTGGTTAATGAAACTAATATCGATCCCGGTAATGGTTTTTGCTTGGTCGGCGACGTTTTTATCCATCGCAAAGCCCATACCAACCCAAGCGATTAATGTAGGTGCTTTAACTGGCTGCAAAACAAATTGGTAGCTACTGTGATCATAATTAAAAATTTCGAACGTGGTTGAGCGATTTTTTGTTAATGCAAATAACTCATCAATATTCGCTTTAGTCAGGCCTTGTAAACTTGATGACAGCAGGGTTCCCTGCGGAGAGAGTAAAATAGCGGCATCGGCATTAATCCGACGGCCGTGGTTCGCTAAAACGGATGATATTGTATCTTGCTCGCCGGTCGCGACCGCGCGCTTAAAGCCAAAGTCAGCACTTAATAATGACAAACTTTGGTTAAGCTGCTTGTTGCGATTTGACAACATTTCGACAAAAACGTTAGAGCCAATTTTAAGATTTTGAGTTTGTTGTTGGCGGAAATCTCGTTGAGTTGCGCTTAACACAAACAAGGCAGTAGTTAACTGCATTAAAGTTAATATGAGTAAAAATGCAATGATCAATCTGCTGCGAAAACTATTTGGCATGTTGTCCCATCATATGGCTGGCATGATCAGAAGCACCAAATCCACTAGGTGGCGATGATGGTTTATTTTGGTGTTCTATATCGACACTAAGCGCTAATTGATTCGCGCCATCATTAAGGATAATCGAAGATGATGCTGGTGCAACAATTTGCCAAGGATGCCAAATCTTAACTTGATATTCTCCTGGCGGTACATCCGTTAATTGTATTTTCCCCGACGCATCACTTACCGAGAAGTAAGGGCTTTTAGCAACGTAAATAAAGGCTTGCATATAGTCATGAATATTACAGCCGATAGCGACTAGACCCGCTTTATCAAAGTTAATCGGATCTGCGGTCGTGCCTACGTATAATTTTAGCTCAAATTGTTTGGCTTCAGAAAAGGAATAAACATGGTGTCGAGTACGATCTAAATTAGGAAAATCAACATTTGCCCCTTGTGGTACAGCTAATATAAAAGGGTAAAATACGCGATCTTGTTGACGCATTTCGTAATGGGCTGTAGCAGGCAGTGTTATTTCTGTTGTCGAAGTGGCTTCAAGTGGCGCAGTCGAGATAAGTTCTACCACGCTATCGCTGAGCATATTACCTTGAGCATCGGTAACATCAACCGTTAAGGTTGCTGCAGTCACTGATGCTGAAATAATATAAGTTAACCAGAGTAAGCATGTCGTAAACCGGAACATTGGCATGTATTCGCCTCATTATTAGACAGTAGAGCGGGTTGCAACATAATGGCTAATCATATGAACAATATGACATCATAACCTAGCATACTCAAAATACATCATTATCACAGTAAAATACGACCATTTGTTTTGCTACAAATTATTAACCGAGGTGTTCATGAAAGTGTATTTATCGATTAGTTTAGTATTGATATCGTTAATATTACTCATTCCCGGTGTAACAGAGCCCATGTTAACGATGACAGGAACGATTGAAAAGTCACAGTTGCTTGATACGGGTAAAGACATGTTAACCCAAAACCTCACCGAGGACTCTCGTGCTAATACCCGTGGAATACTCGATGTTGCGGCCAGTCTGTTTGGCCTAGATACACTTGAGGGAGAGGTGGAGGTGTTTCGCAATAGTCGCAGTATCATAGATACTATAGTGGCGCTGTACCAGTCTCATAATCTAATCGTCGCCGTGTTAGTGGGGTTATTTAGTATTGTGATCCCCGCAGTGAAGTTAATCACTATGCTGATATTACTGCTGCCAGTGCCCCAGCGAATCAAACAACAGCTTAACAGTATGATTGGTGCTATCGGCAAATGGTCTATGGCCGATGTTTTTGTGGTTGCTATTATCGTGACCTATATGGCAGGTAATGCGTCAGCCGGTATGGGCGATATGCTTAAGACTCAATCTCAGTTTGAAATCGGTTTCTATTATTTTCTAGGCTACTGTATTTTTTCAATCGCCAGCCAGATGATGATCGACATGACACAGACGCGAAAGTCACAGAGTACCTTTGTTAATATTGACGACTGATGCTGCTGGGTTTTTGGGCTGACGACGATAATATCGACCTTAAAATAAAAAGAGCGTAAATCAGTTTCTTATTATCTTGATGAGTCGTGAATAACACGAAAATAAGTCATTATTGTTTTGGATATTCAAAGTCGTGATATTTCGCGACTTATGTTTTGCAATGGTTATAATGAGCATATGCATTGGTAACCTTAAGATTGACTATGACTGACTCTACAACCACTGACTATATTGGCTCTGATCATTTTCTACCCGAAAATACTCTATTGCTTAATGCCATGACAGAGGGCGTATATGGTTTTGATTTAGCGGGTAATGCAGTATTTATCAATCCCGCGGCAGAACAAATGACCGGCTGGAAAAGTGCCGAATTAATTGGCAGAAATATTCATGACTGTCATCATCATAGTCATGCTGATGGCAGTCATTATCCTCAGCATGATTGCCCTATTTATCGCACCTTACATGATGCTATCCCTCGGCAAGTGACCGACGATGTATTTTGGCGTAAAGATGGCAGCAGCTTTCCAGTGTATTACAGTTCCACCCCAGTATATGATCAGCAACAACTCGTCGGTGTTATCGCGATATTTCGTGATGTAAGCATGCAAAAACATACCGAGCAATCATTGAGACAAGCATTGGCACAAGTGCAGGCTTTGTCAGAACGGTTAGCATCAGAAAATCAATACTTACTCACTGAGCTTCAAGGTCAGCAAGGTGCCTCAGGAATATCGGGTAATAGCCAACCTATCAAGCAACTCATTCAACAGATCCACTTAGTCGCAAATACCGACAGTACGGTATTAATTTGTGGTGAAAACGGCACCGGCAAAGAGTTAGTTGCGCGTAACTTACATAGGCTAAGTCATCGTAAAGACCAGCCTATGGTAAGTGTTAACTGCGCTGCATTTTCGACGGCCTTGTTAGAAAGTGAGCTTTTTGGGCATGAAAAAGGTGCATTTACTGGCGCCACAGCGCGTCGCAAAGGCCGATTTGAATTAGCCAATAATGGCACCTTATTTTTAGATGAAATTGCCGAACTAAGTTTATCGGCACAATCTAAATTGTTGCGAGTGATTCAAGAGCAAAGCTTCGAGCGTGTTGGCAGTAGTGAAACCATTAAGGTTAATATTCGCTTAGTTGCTGCCACCCATCACGATTTAGCCGCACGAGTAGAACAGGGCTTGTTTCGTATGGACTTATATTACCGCCTAAACGTATTTCCAATTACCGTGCCTCCTTTACGAGAGCGCCGTGAAGATATTCCACAATTGGTCAGTGATTTAGTCACATCACTGAGTAAAAAGCTTGGAAAAAAAATCACTAAAGTGAGTGCTAAAGGGCTGAAGAACTTACAGCAATATGCTTGGCCAGGTAACGTGCGAGAGTTACAAAACCTGATTGAGCGAGAAATGATTTTATCGCAAAGTGGCCATTTACTGTTTAATACTTTGCCCGCAGTGGTTGCCCCTCCGTTGGCAGCCAGCACGTTAACCATGGCACAAGCCGAAGCCGCGCATATTATTACAGTATTAAATGCTAGCCATTGGCGTATTTCTGGCCCGTTTGGTGCAGCTGCAATGCTAGATATGCCGGCGAGTACCTTGCGATCTCGGATGAAAAAGTTAGCCATTACGCGCTAATTTTTATTACTCACTTTATTAAGTCGCGATATATCGCGTAAAAGATGATATATCGTGATTTTTATTTATGGGGTTTTTGTTTTAGTTGTTTAAAATTATGCTGTTAAGGTGATTCTTGAGTTGGCTTAGTCTTTGCTATAACAGGGCAATATTGTGTTATAGGAATATCTTCATGCCTAAATTATCATCTCAAACACCGGCAGTGATTATGCCAGTCGATAACGCTGCCATTTCACAACGGATCCCAGTGGTGCAAATTGCTACGCCGTCGACAAAAATTCATGTTCGAGAACAGAAGGGCGTTTTTCAACGACTGCGTCAGCACAGTAATACTTTACTGATTACGATTTTTTTCCTGATCCCATTTATCAATTACCAAGGCCGGCAAGCCATTCTGTTTGATGTAACCGAACAGCAATTCTTTTTCTTCAATATCACCTTGTGGCCACAAGACTTTACCGTATTAGCATGGTTTTTTATGGCTGCTGCTTTTGGGCTGTTTTTTGTTACTGTTTACTGGGGGCGGGTGTGGTGTGGTTTTTTGTGTCCACAAACCGCGTGGACCTTTATTTACATGTGGGTTGAAGCCAAAGTAGAGGGTAATCATCATCATCGGGCGGCGTTAGATAAAGCCCCATGGTCGTTGAGTAAAGTGCGTAAACGAGTGACTAAGCATGCGGTGTGGATGGTGTTTGCCTTGCTGACCGGCTGCGGATTTATTGGTTACTTTATGCCTGCTCGCGAGTTGTATGTTGATATTTTTAGTGCAAGCAGTGGCTTTTGGACTGGCACATGGGTGTGGTTTTTTGCCATCTGCACTTATTTAAATGCCGGCTGGATGCGTGAAATGATGTGTTTGCATTGCTGTCCTTACTCACGTTTTCAAGCGGTGATGTTTGACGCCAATACTAAAACGGTTAGCTATGATGCTGCTAGAGGTGAGTCTCGTGGGCCACGTAAACGTTCACAAAAAACGGAGCTAGGTGACTGTGTAGACTGTAATTTGTGTGTTGATGTTTGCCCAACTGGGATTGATATTCGTAACGGCTTGCAATACGAATGTATTAACTGTGGTGCCTGTGTTGATGCATGTAATCAGACTATGGAAAAATTTGGTTATGCCGCTAATTTAATCAGCTTTACCAGCGAGAATGCCTTAACAGGACAAGCAAAAGCCAGTTTGTGGTCACTAAAATCTCTCGGTTATGCCAGTGCACTATTGATTATGATTATTCTGATCATTAGCGATTTAAGCCATTTAAGCCATATACAGCTTAATGTGATCCGCGATCGCCAAACCTTGTATCGTCAAGTGGGCGTCGACCAGGTTGAAAACAGCTATCAGCTCAAAATTCGCAATAAAACGCAACAAATGGCTTTTTATCAAATCAGTATCCACAGTGACGATGCTCAAGAGCAAGTATTGCAAATCGTTACCGACAGCTTGATTGCGATAAAACCTGCAGAACAACTGGATTATCCGTTGACCGTCAGTGGCCGCTTAAGTAACCGAGCGAGTGATAGTCCGCAACAAACAGTGCAATTTAGGGTCACCCAAATTCAAAGCTTGGAAAATCCAACGCCAACGGAACCAGCGAACCAGACCTCGCAAACATCACGGTTCTTTTGGCCATAATCTCGTAATCTCTGTATCTTAGTATGACGACATAAAGACGTGCTGACCTTACTCGATGCAACACAGCAACATGGTTAAGTAACAAAAAGGCTTGTCGCATTATTAATGGGACAAGCCTTTTTTGCTAAATGGTCGCAGTGTTATCGCGCTAACGTATTAACGCTGATGCAGTGCGTAGTCGCTGCCGTCTTTAGCGGTAAACACTTTACAGTTGCCTTCGGTTGGCTGACAGCCTGTGTGGATTAAGCTAATCCATTGTTTGTATGGCGTCGGCAAATTCTTAATTGGAATCGCAACCTGAATGTCTTCAATATTAGCCTGGTCTGTGGTGCCCATTTGTCCTTGGCGGTCGAAGCTAATCTCAACATGGGTATCATTATTCTTTAACACCACTGAAGTCGGTTCACTTTTATGACCCGTCAATGCCACAAATTGACATGGATTTTGTAAACCACACTGAGAACCATCTTTCAAAAATGCTAATAAGTGGGTGTAGTAAACAACATAGCTGCTGACATCTTGGTGTGAGCCTTCGGCTAATGGAAATTGTGCATCCAAAAAGTCTTTTGCATTTGTGCTGCGATCCTGTGGATTGGTCGTTGCCACAAATTGCTCACCAATGAAGCGGTTAAGGTTTTGGGTGGCTGTTGCGCTTGCTTGAGTAGACATATTCATCGCCTTATTCCTCTTCGTGTTGTTGTCGGTCAGAAACCTTTGTCATTATTGTTTATCATTAAGCTCTGTTAGCAGCTTGATTTTTAGTCTATGCTATTTTTACAAACAATTTCACAATAAAAATTTTACAGTGTGAATTATACAAAATGAGAAATGAAAAAAGCCTAATGCGAAAGACCCATTTTTTGGGCACAAAGATAAGAAACTTGCGTAAACGCAATAACTTAACCATGGAAGACTTGTCAGCTCGTTGTGTACGTGTTGATTCAGGTAATTCGCCATCTGTGTCATATTTGTCGATGATCGAACGCGGAAAGCGTGTTCCGAGTGCAGATATGTTGGCGGTAATTGCGGTCGTTTTTCAAAAAGAAGTGGAATGGTTTCTTGATGATGTGCCAGAAGATGAAGCCATTACGCCGGAAAAAGGCAATAAAGGTGGCATTAGTGGTATGCCGCTGGAGCCGAGTTTTTTGTTTTCTAATGACATTCTGCAAATTGCTATTCCTGAAATGTTGTCGCAAACCGGCACCAGTGGCCGCCAGTTTGCTCATTTACTCATCCGCGCGCACCAAGAGCATCATCAAAATCATTTTCCTGATTTAGAGCGCGCCGCCGAAGAGGTCGGCTTAAAACGCATGCCGCTTGCCACTGAAGATATTATCGATATCGCCAAAGGCATGGGCTTAAAAATTAAATGGATCGACCGGGTTCCACAAGAAGTGATCAACGAAATGGGTGTCAGTGCTAAGCAGTTAGTGACTTCATTTTTTGAGCCGCCGGGGACTATTTACATTAGTAATATGTTGAAAAACAGACCCAGTAGATTGCGCTATGATTTGGCCGTGCACATAGGTCATTGTGTATTACACAATAAAGATGGCTTAAAGAGTGTGATGATGTCGGGTCGCCGTGATGACTTTGATGATGCTCTTGTCCCTCAATCCAATACATTGAATGCACAAGATATTTTACATGCATGGCGCGATTTTGAATCAAGCTTCTTTGCCGGTGCTTTGTTGTGTCCAAAAGTGCCGTATCGACAGTTACTGGATCGTCATGGCTATGAGATTAGTGTGCATAAGCAATTGCAGGTGTCAGCTTCAGTGGCTATGCGCCGCATGACAGTGGTATCACCTTATCCCCATTGGCATTATTTTGATGCCTATGCGCCGGGTAAGTTAAAAGCTGTGTATCGCGGTAATGGTATTCCTTTGCCTTGGGGCAATATGCGCCTAGTGGAAGATCCTTGTCAGCATTGGGCTGTATTTAGGATGCTTAACGAGCAAGTCGAGGGTACCTCTGCGCAAATATCGATTTTAAATGTTGGTAATGAACCACGTATTTATTGCTGTGAATCGATTAAAGTGGACGACTCGGCGGGCAATGCACATGTGTTATGTGCCGGAATAGATTTAAATCCGGCGATTGAAGCGCAAGGCAAAGACGCTCAGTCGATTGCTCATGATTTGAAACAGGCTTGTGCTACGGGCGGCGGCTCTATCGTTATCCCTAAACACATCCAAAAAGATCTCACCAGTGTGGCAAAAATTCTGAACATTAATTGGATTGAACGTGGGATTAAAAAAGATGCCCAGTTAATTTGTTCGCGTGGTGCCGTGTGCCCGCGTCAGCCAAGTTGTTATGCCGCAGGGCGTAATTTATGTGAAGAAAACCATGGTTAAGTCGTCCTTGGTGTATGCCGCATCAACATAAGTTGATGCGGCTTCAAGCAACATCTGATGTACCTAAAGGGGAAACTTTACCGTCACGCAAAGCCCGCAGTTGTTTACAGGATCTGCTGGGGTTAAGCTAATTTTTGCATCCATCTGCTGCACAATACTCGCCACAATCGCTAAGCCTAAACCTGAGCCATATTCATTACTGCCTAATATGCGATAAAAAGGTTCAAACACTTTTTGAACTTCAGTATTTGCGATACCTGGGCCCGTATCTTTGATGGTCATCTCTATGCCTTGCTCGGTTTCAATAATACTCAAATCAACTTTACCGCCACTAGGTGTATAGCGGATAGCATTGTCGATCAGGTTGTGAATTAAGGTTTTTAAACGGACAGGGTTGGCGTTGAGCTGGGCGTTGCTATCTTGGCTAAAGCCCAAATCAATCTCTTTCGCTTCCACAAGTGGGTATAGCTCTTCAATCACCTCAGTGAATACTGTTTTTAGTGAGGTTTGTTGATGTTGTTGGATGCTGTTGTCTTGTTGACGCGCCATCGATAATAGTTGTTCTAGCAGATGGATACTGCGACTGATCCCAGCTTGTAATGCATTTAGTTTCTGACGCGCATCGTCGGTTAACTCTGTTTGCTGAAGACGTTGAGCCTGCAACGACAGCGCCGTGATAGGCGATCGGAGTTCATGGGCGGCATCGGCAATAAAGCGCTTTTGGCTAGTAATAACCTGGCTGTTTTTGCTGAGTAAGCGATTAATCGCCTCAACAAAGGGCACAATTTCACTCGGCAATTGAGTAGTGGGAATTAACTGTAAATCGTGCTCAGTTTGACGGTCTACATCGTGGGCTAAAATGCTAATTGGACTCAGAATTTTACCTAGAATATAGCCGAGTAATAATAATAAAATCGGAATTAATACTAACAATGGCATTAGGGTATGCAGCGCGGTTTCAAAGGCGATGTTGTCACGAATGGCGGTCTCTTGGGCGACGGCTATTCGCTGCGAGGATGATAAGGTGCGCACAAATACTCGCCATGACTGTGTGGCTAAATTAACCGTGTGAAATCCATCAGTTAAATTGTTCGGCAAGGCTAGGATATTTTTCGCTATAGGATTGCTTGCTGGATTGTCACCCAATAACTGCACCGAAACTTGAAACTCCAACTGATCTTGGCTTAACGGGGTTAGTTTGCTGTCGTTTGGGGTCAGCGAGTAACGGTCAAATAGCACAGCCATTTGTTGCAATACATCATCTTGTAGCTCATGGGCTTCTTCAAAAGCACTGCTAAAAGTAAAGCTGGCAGCAATGATCGCAACAGACAAAATTGCTGCTGAAATCCAATAAGATAATCGCGTTTTTAACGAGTTACGGGGGCATTTTTTGACACCATCCATCCTACACCTCTGACATTTTTAATGGTTTCTGTACCCAGTTTTTTACGCAAACAATGGATTAAAAACTCTACCGCATTGCTTTCTACTTCTTCACCCCAGGCATAAATACGTTCTTCTAAATCACTTTTTGAATGAATTGAACCGGGTCGGATAAGCAATGTTTGCAGTAAAGCGAACTCACGGTTAGACAGTAAGATATTATCTTGATCGAGGGTTTTGGCTTCATGTGTGGCAGGGTTTAGCCACACAATATTATTGGTTAATTCAGGCGTATGCTGGTTGGCATTGCGCCTTGCTACCGCACGGATGCGAGCCTGTAGTTCGCTCATATCAAAGGGCTTAATGACATAATCATCGGCACCTAAATCGAGCCCTTTGACTCTGTCTTCTAAGCTATCTCTGGCGGTAATAATGATCACCGCCAGAGCGGGGTGCTGAGCTCGAATATATTGCATCACTTGCAAGCCATCCAGCTTAGGTAAGCCAAGGTCGAGCAACACCACATCATATTGCTGGCAACGTAAACTGTGCAGCGCCGCTTCGCCATCGCATATCCAATCAACCGCATAGGCGACATCTTTTAAGGCACTTTGCATGGCATCACCAATCATTTTATCGTCTTCTACTAATAAAATACGCATAGCACCTCAATCGAACACAATGACACACAGTGGAAAGTCTTAATTAATGATTCTTTGTTGCAGCTTGCTGCTTAAATAGCATTAAACACAACACCATACCAAAGAGTAGTGCCGCCGATGCAGTAAAGCGACTAAATTCTAATCCACCATGGCTAATGGGTTTATCTAAAAAGTCACCGACTACAGCACCTAAAGGTCTGGTTAAAATAAAGCTAAGCCAAAACAACAGTGTGCGAGATATTGGGCTCCAAAGATAGGCGGCTAATAATACTAATAGCATACTACCAAAGATAAGCGCGCTGGCATCGTAACCTAAACCGGCGCTATCCACAGTCCAGTCGCCTAAAGCTGTACCTAGGGTTTGTGACAGTAAAATCGTGACCCAATAAAAGCATTCGGTTTTGGTATTGTTTATCGATTGATTAGACAGGCTACCGGCACTGACGTACCAAATTGAAAATGACATGCACAATAAGCTCACCAGTAACAGTGTGCCCCCGGTATAGCCTATGCCTAATGAGCGGTCGGCAAAGTCTGCCATGGTAGTGCCTGCAGTCGTTGTGGCGATAATGGTGGCCCAATAAATACTCGAAGAATAATGTTTACTGCGAATTTGTATTGCTACCGCTATCGCGAATAAACCGATAAAAATAACTGAGCTCACTAAATAGCCGAGGTTAAGCGACATCGATAAAGCATCACCTGCCGTTTCGCCTAAGGTGGTCGCCAGTATTTTAACCAGCCAAAATATTAAGGTGACTTGTGGCACTTTAGCCCGCGCCTGCTGTTGTAGTGTTTCCATATCGATACTCACTTATGTTGATCCATTATTGGCTTTTTTGCTGTTTGGCGCGCACTGAAAGGTAAGCTACAAGTGCAACAATAATCGCTAAAAAAACAATACTGGTGCTGGTGGTGCCAAACCCAAAGCCACCTTTACGAACCGGTTGTGACAATAAATCACCGATAGAGGCACCCAGTGGGCGGGTTAAGATATATGCCAACCAAAAGCACAATACTGCATTGGCTTTGAAGCGATAAAAAGCCACGCTAATGACGGTGATTAAACCACCAAATATCAAAGCCGAAAGGCCGTAGCCAACATTCATGTCTTCAGATACCCAATCACCGACTGCAGTGCCTAAAGCAAAGGTAATGAGAATGGCCAGCCAATAAAATAATTCACGCTTAAGAGTGACAATGGAATGAATCGATAAAGTACGTTCTTTGCTAAACCAGTATGCAAATGTTGCCGCTAATAATAGGCTAAACACCGCAGTCGATACTGGCAAAGGCACATCAAGTTTGTCTGTGAGAATGTCGGTGACTAAGGTGCCAAAAATACTGATAAGTACCACTACACCCCAATAAGCATATGGGCGATAGCGAGTTTGCTTAAGCTGCACCAATAAGGCGACAAGTAATAATATCCCCATGATGATGCTGGTATTAATCATGCCTACATGAAGATGGAAGCTAAGATAATCTGCTGCGGTTTCTCCCACCGTGGTCGACATCATTTTTATTACCCAAAAGATCAGCGTGATTTCGGGCACTTTATTAAGCCAAGTATTTGGTGATAGGTCATTCGGTGTTGTATGAATAGATGATGCTTTGGTTAAAGGTTTCATAAGGACTCCTGATCCAACAGTGAAACAGATTTAGCACTATCTTGCCGCGCAATACTTAGGCCAAACATAGGGCGGTGATATCAACCATAAATATGTTAGCCAGATGAGTTCAACGTTTGGACTGCATTCCAATATCTCTGCTTGGTAACAGATCCCGCTAAAATTTCTACTCATAATTGATAAGTCGATATTTGTTGTTATTTTCACCAAACATTAACAATAGTTCCCGTTTTGGAATTGATTCCATCGATATGATGAAGCGTCAATAATATAAAAAGGGGTGATAACCTATGAGCAATATCGATCTATTAGGGCGCCGAAAGTTTATTGCTGGTCTAGGCATTGCTGCTGGTGCAGCGATGGTAGCACCAGCAATGGCTGTGTCTGAAAAGGCAGAAGGAGTTAAATGGGACAAAGAAGTTGAAATCGTCATTATTGGTTCTGGTTTTGCGGGTTTAGCTGCCGCAATCGAAGCCACCAAACATGGTGCAACAGACGTCCATATATTTGAAAAAATGTCCTATTTTGGCGGTAACTCGGCAATTAACGGTGGGCTTTTTGCCGCACCAGGCACGCCGATGCAAAAGAAAGAAGGCGTTGAAGACTCAGTAGACAAAATGGTTAATGACCAATTATTGTCTGGCCGTGGCATTGCCGATGAAGGGTTATTACGTCATGTCGCATCTCATGCGGTTGAAGCGTTACAAATGACCTTAGATGCGGGTTCTGAATACCATCCTTACTTACAACAACTGGGCGGTCACTCGGTTGCACGTACTTACCAAACGACGGTAAGTTGCGGAGCCGGTATTACTCAGCCATTGTACAAAGAGTGTAAACGTATTGGTGTAAACACCCACAATCGTTCAAAATTTGAAGGATTCCTCGTCGGTAATAAAGGCGAAGTTGTTGGTGTTAAAATGCGTCAAAACTATCACTTTGGCGAAGATCAGCCTGGTAAGGTTCTCAATATTCGCGCCAAACGTGGTGTGATTATGGCTACTGGTGGCTTTGCGCAAAACGTTGATTTACGGATGGCGCAAGATCCAACCTTAACTGCAGATGTGGGTTGCACCAACGCACCAGGTGCAACAGGCGAGGGCATGTTTGAAATGTTCCGTTTAGGGGCTATCCCTGTGCATTTAGCTCACATTCAATCTGGTCCTTGGGCTTCACCTGATGAAGGTGGCTTTGGTTATGTGTCTAACTATTCAATTTTCAATTTACCTCACTCAATTGCCGTTAGCCGGACAACTGGTAAGCGTTTCATGAATGAAATTGCCGATCGCAAAACACGTGCTGATGCTGAATTAAGTAACCGTGATGAAAAAGGCAATCCTGTACCACCACTGTTGATTTCAAGCTTTAAAGATTCTAAAGCGCATCCAAATACCGAAAAAGTGATTAAGTACAATGTCGGCTGGAAGTTTGATTCAGTTGAAGAGTTGGCAACACACTTTGGTGTGCCTTTAGCGGGCTTAACAGCACAAATCGCTGAATACAATGGCTATGTAAAAACGGGTGAAGATAAGCAATTTGGTAAAGATATGACCTTGGCGAAAAATAAAATGATCGAAGCGCCATTTACTGTCGTTCGCTTGTGGCCAAAAGTGCATTACTGCCAAGGCGGTGTAAAAGTAAACACCAAAGCCGAAGTAACAGATAGTTTTACTGGTAAGTCTATTACTGGCCTTTATGCCGCTGGTGAAGTGTGTGGTGGTATTCATGGTGTTAGTCGTCTAGGGAGTTGTTCTATTCCAGAATGTATGGTGATGGGTATGACTGCAGCTAGAAGTCTCATGAAAGTTTAATTAGACCAGTGAACAAGAGGAATCATTAATGAAAAACTTTAATATTATACTTGGGCTGGTACTACTTGGATTAACCAGTTTATCAGTACAGTCAGCAGAGATCCGTGACTATCATAAAGAGGTTATCGGTAAAGACTGTAAAACCTGTCATGACAATGGCATCAAGCAGTTTCCATCTGATCAATCCTGTTTGCAGTGTCATGATGTTGATGACTTAGCAAAGAAAACCGCCCGAAGTGAAGAAGACAAGTGGCAGAACCCACACAATAACCTTCACTATGGCAAAGATGTACCTTGCCAAGAGTGTCATGGCGAACATACACCTAAAAAACCATTATGCAGTAACTGTCATACGTTTAAGTTTGATAAGCATAAAGGCTAAACTAATTTAAATTTATATTAGTTCAATAAGCCACATATTAAGTATTTAATGTGGCTTTTATATTTTAATCGCTAGACAGCCACGCTTCACTTTTATCCCCTCTTAAATGCCAATCATAGATTGGTTTTTTTCTATTTTTACCCACATTAACATCTAAGTGCAATCACACTTTTTTCAGTTAACTGACTAATAAACCTGCAGACAAAACACCTCTTTTGGATTGCAATGCAGTTAATTGATCCAGGTCTACATTCGGCCAAGCTCAACAGAGTAATATCGCGATCTTTAAAGTAGCAATCGCTGCTATTTCATTGACGTATTTTGGTTTGAATAGAGTTAACACTATGATGATAATAGAAATAATAATTGTGCTTGGGTCTATTTACCTTGGTGCAAGAATGGGCAGTATAGGGATAGGTTTTGCTGGCGGCGTAGGGGTATTAATTCTTACCGTCGGTTTAGGATTAATACCTGGTGCGATCCCTATCGACGTGATGCTGATTATTATGTCAGTGATCACCGCGATTGCTGCGATGCAAGAGGCAGGAGGAATGGAGTATTTGGTGTCAATAGCGGAGAAACTACTGCGTAAACACCCTAAGCACAT
This sequence comes from Shewanella sp. SR43-4, assembly GCF_014163845.1. Classification (NCBI taxonomy): domain Bacteria; kingdom Pseudomonadati; phylum Pseudomonadota; class Gammaproteobacteria; order Alteromonadales; family Shewanellaceae; genus Shewanella; species Shewanella sp. SR43-4. Next base: position 130,062 of record NZ_JACJEB010000010.1, read on the forward strand.
CACATTTTTAGCGCCAATGGTAACGTATTTTATGACCTTATTTGCCGGAACGGGCCACACTGCATTCTCGACATTACCAGTTATAGCCGAAGTCGCCAAAGAGCAGGGCATACGACCATCTCGGCCTCTATCTATCGCAGTTGTCGCCTCGCAAGTTGCCATCACGGCCTCTCCTATTTCTGCCGCAGTGGTGTTTTTCTCGGGTATTTTAGAACCGTTCGGGGTGGATTATTTAGTGCTATTAGCCGTATGCATCCCTTCAACCTTTATTGCTTGTTTAATTGGTGCCGCTGTTGCCTCGATGCTCGGTAAACCGTTAGCGCAAGACCCCATTTATCAACAGCGTTTAGCCAGCGGACTCGTCAATATTCGGGGTGAAACCCAAGTCACTTTGCAACCTGGCGCTAGAAGGTCGGTGGCTATTTTTCTAGTCGCGATAGTGGCGGTAATGTCTTACGCCACAGCCATTTCTGACAAAGTGGGCTTAATTGTGAACCCAGTGCTGTCGCGCGATGTGGCGATTATGTTGTTTATGCTATCTGCCGCAGCGGCGATCACTTGGTTTTGCCGTTTAGATGCCAGCAAGATTTCTAATGCATCAACGTTTAAGTCGGGCATGTCAGCGTGTATTTGTGTGTTGGGCGTAGCTTGGTTGGGTGACACCTTTGTGTCTAATCATATTGACGAGATAAAAGCGGTTGCGGGAACCTTGCTTCAAAGTCAGCCATGGTTATTATCGGTGGCATTATTTTTTGCTTCTATGTTGCTCTATTCTCAAGGTGCGACCACTAAAGCGTTAATGCCAGCTGCATTGGCAATTGGGGTGAGTCCATTAACGGCAGTTGCTTCGTTTGCGGCGGTGAGTGCGTTATTTGTATTACCGACTTATCCGACGTTATTGGCGGCGGTAGAAATGGATGACACTGGCTCCACTCGTATTGGCAAGGCGGTGTTTAACCACCCATTTTTAATCCCAGGCGTAGTGACCATAGTATCGAGTGTGTTATTGGCCTTTTTGTTTGGCAGCTTGATTCTGTAACCTCACAGTATGCGGCTTGGTATAGTAGTGATGTTAGTTGATTTGATAGCCTTTATGCTCAACATTGGCTTTTATTAAATTAATTAATTGCAAGGTCGCATAGGTTTGAGTCTCTGGGTTGAGGTAAAGTGATTCGTTAAACATCGGCAGTGGCGGTAAGCCATGTTCAAGTGGATCTAAAATTTGCATTTTATCGTTTATTCTAAATTCGGCTACCGGTGCAATCACAAGATCATTTTCGACCGCCATCGATAACGCTTGTGGGGATGGTGTTGACAGTAATACCCTTATCGGACGCATAGATAATTGATGATTGGCGAATACTTGTGCTCGAATAGGGCAGTTTTCTGGGTATAAGCCCACGGGGATGGTTTTGTTTTTATGGGCGTTACCGTTAGCTGCTGCGGCCCAATGAAAGCGGCGCGTAAATAACAGTTCGCCGTTGACGGGGGCTTGCCAGTGAGTTGCGACTATCACGTCAAACTCGCCTTGATGGAGTCGTTTATATAAATTGCCACTTACATCGGTATCGATAACTAATTCAATATTGGTAAATTCACGAATAAACTCTAATAAGCAGCTGCTTAGGTAGCACTTGATAAAATCGGTTGGCACACCAAGGCGGATCACTTCGCGATTTTGACAATCTTTTAACTCATCAAGTGCCTGTAAGTTAAGTTGCATCATTTTATAGGCATAGCTCAGCAAGGTTTCACCTGACTCGGTCAAGGTGACGCCTTTGTTGTCCCTAATCAGCAAAGTTTGACCGACACTTTCTTCAAGCTTTTTAACTTGTAGGCTCAACGTTGATTGGGTTCGGCAAATTTTATCAGCCGCTTTTGACAAGTTGCCACATTCAGCAACAGCGATAAAACTTTCAAGTAAGTCAATTTTTAACATGGGCTATTGAGTAAGTTCATAGTGGTATAAGTATTACTCAATTTAGGCTATCCACAAAGCTTGCTATAGTGTAACTGTGAGGTGTTAATGGTTATTTAATTAAAATATCTTGGAGTAAGGAATGGGTAGCTGGGAGGATCGTGGGAACTACTTGATTGAAGTGTCACAACGTTGTTTAAAAGGCCATAAAACCTTTGATTTATGCCGCTCGCATCTAGTTCAAGCCAGCCAGATATCCAAGGGCACTATTTATAATCACTTTACCTCAGAGGCCGATTTAATTGTGGCCGTAGCCAGTGCAGATTATCGTCATTGGTTAATTCAAGCCGAACAAGATACACAGCAATATAGTGATCCCTATTTACGGTTTATTTTTCATCATTGCCAACGTTTGTACCGTATTTTATCAGAACAATCATTTGTTATTGCTAGAGTGATCCCCAACGAGTCAATACTAATACAAGCCAGCGATTATTATCGTGCCCGTTTTGAGCGAGTACTTAAACAATATCAACAATGGAATGCACAAACCCTGACAGAGATTGGTGAGGTTGGTGGCTTTAATCGTGGTGAGTTGCTTTGTGACTATTTACGCGGTGCTATGATCAACAGTGACGATGCACAAAAGCATCCCGACGATGCTGAAATGTACTACCAGTTTAGTTTTGCCATGACCCAGCTCATGGGCCATTCACACAAACGCATGCCCACGATTAATACATTCTTGCAGTGGCTAGCCGGTAAACCCGCATAAATAATTTATCTTCGCTCTTGAACTCTAAATGCCATGCACGGCATGGATCCCTTAACTTCAGTTAACGGCTTGCTCTGGAGCGCATTTGGCCAGCTTGGGACAATTATTAATCGCAGTCATTTAAGCGTTTTCTAAACTAAAATCGATAATGGCCCACCTACCTATCTACTCACACAATCGTGTTTTAGTACATCAGTAAAATATGGCGATGCTATGTTTACAACAGCATGAACCTGAGCTCCTAAATGCTAGAGAGTAGCAGATAAAAATCATGTCGCCTTGAGCCCACGCCAACACTGAATGTACTTTTTAAGTGTTTGTATTTATTGTTTTTATATTTTTTGACACGGTTGATATTTGTTGTTGGGTTAGTCGTGTTAGTTGATACCTTGTTATAAATAGCGTTATCACCAAGCTAACACTCATAGTATTTGGCAAACTAATTGAAAAGTTAGGACGCAAAGCTTCCGGTCTAAGGTGGTAAATTAATTTTTACGAAACTAAGATAGCGGAGTTGCCGCAGAGCTCAGGTTCTGCGTGAAACGAACAGCCGTTTTTTTAACGCTGTTGTTTGCCAAAATACCACTTTGATATTGATATCGAGGCCTATCACTTATTTTTAAGTAATAGGTAACCAATGGAGTGCATTTAAGTGGCAAATCTTCCTGTTTTACCTCATGTTTCTAAATTAAGCCTACTCGCAGCCTCACTCATGGCTGCAAATTCTTTCGTCAGTCTGTCTGTTGAAGCGCATGGTTATGTGCTATCGCCAGAGTCACGCTCATACGCTTGTAAAACTGGCAATAATGCAAGCTGTGGCGCCGTTCAGTGGGAGCCACAAAGTGTTGAAGGGCCTTCGGGATTCCCTGAATTAGGCCCTGAAGATGGTAAGTTAGCGAGCGCTGCAAATGGTGCCTTTTCTCCTCTAGATGTTCAGAGTCCGGTCCGTTGGTCTAAAACGGATATCAACGCCGGATGGCAGCAATTTACTTGGCAGTTTACCGCTAACCATGTCACCCGTAACTGGCGCTATTATATTACTCGCCAGGGGTGGGACCAAAACCAAGCCTTAAGCCGCGCGAGTTTCGATTTAGCGCCTTTTTGTGTGGTCGATGGTGGCATGGTTCAGCCACCTAAATTAGTTACTCATGACTGTTATGTGCCAGAGGGACTAAGTGGTTACCACGTTATTTTAGCCGTATGGCAAGTCGGTGACACCAGCAATAGTTTCTATAATGCTATTGATGTCAATTTGAGTTCAGGCCCGGGAATCCCTAACGAATGGCAAGATGTGGGTGACATTAATCCGTCACTGGATCTCAAGGCTGGTGACAAAGTGATGACCAGGGTATTTGATGCTAATGGCGAGCAGCTCTCTAAGCAAACCACGATTACAATTACCGATGCGACTCAAGGTGATAAACAGAATTGGCCTTTCCTTCTTGCCAGCACTATTAATGCGCAGCAATCACAACTCAAAGCAGGACAAAAGAATGCTGCTGGCAGTATCATGCCGGTTTACGGTAAAAATGATATTTTTACCCTAACTGACTCAGGTATTGAGCGTGTCGAAGTCGAGTTTGATTTAGCGCCTGCCCCAGGGAATCAACTCGATGTGACCTCGCTTGCTGATGCAATTCAAATCAACGATGGTGCGGCTCAAGTGAGTTTTGATGTGACAACCAATTCCGCTATGCAAGTGTCAGCTTATTTATTTAATCATGATGGCGTTGCATCTGGATTTGTGAGTCAAGCGGTTAATAATACCAATGCGAGTTTAGTGCTGGAGGTTGTAGCACCTAAAGTTGGCCATTATCACTTACAAGTTAAAGGTGAACCTCAGCAAGGGGATGTCATCCAGCAGAACTTTGATGTGTTTTTAAAGGATGAGCTACCAGTACCAGAAGCCGACTTCGTGTTTCCAGCTGAAGTGACGCGTTATGTTACCGGTACTAAGGTTTTGCAGCCTAAGACAGGTAAGGTTTATCAATGTAAACCTTTCCCATACGGCGGCTACTGTATGCAGTGGTCAGCTTCTGCTACCAGTTATGAGCCGGGCGTAGGAGCCTCTTGGGCGGTAGCATGGACTGAATTGTAAAATCGGAACATCATATTAAGAGATTCAAATAGGTTTAAAGCTCTTTTTTAGGTTTAAATAAAGATAAAAAAACCGTGAATATCGATTAAGGAGTTCACGGTTTTTTATTGATTATCAGTAACTTATCTCATGGTAACAAATTCTTCAGCACCCGTTGGGTGTATTGCTACTACTGAGTCAAAATCTGCTTTAGTCGCGCCCATTTTTATGGCCACGCCAAAGCCTTGTAGTATTTCGTCCATACCAAAGCCGATACCGTGAATACCAACGACGACTTCATTATCACCTGCACACACTAGCTTCATTTTACAGGCTTGGCGATGTGCGGTTACTGCAGAGTACATTGAAGTAAATGTCGAGGTATAAACCTTAATATTGTCTTGGCCATATTTTTCAGCCGCTTCAGGCTCTGTTAAGCCCATAGTACCTATGGGTGGATGGCTAAAGACTACAGTAGGAATTAAGCTGTAATCCATTTTTGCATCGGGCATGTTACCGAATAAACGCTCTGACAATAAACGACCCGCTTTAACGGCAACAGGGGTTAATTCAACACCACCTGCCATAATGTCGCCAACACAATAAATCCCTTTTGCGGTAGTATTTTGTTGTTCATCAGTAATGACGTAGCCTTTTGCATCTAACTGCACGTCGGTATTTTCTAGACCGATATTACCCGTTGATGGTGAGCGGCCAATGGCCCAAATTAAGCAATCAACTGTTAAGCTTTCGCCATTTTCTAATTCTAAGGTGACACTGCCATCGACATTCTTACTGACCGACTTAGGTACACTATGGGTGTGCAGCGTTGGACCATCAGCGGCCATAGCATCGACTAATGCATCCGCTAGAATAGGATCGAAGTTGCGAAGTGGAGCATGCTTACGCACCAATAAATGTGTCTCGCTACCTAGGGCATGTAATACCCCGGCAACTTCAACCGCAATATAACCCGCACCTACCACAGCAACGCGTTTAGGTTGCTCGCGTAAAGCGAAGAAACCGTCTGAGTCGATACCGTATTCGGCGCCTGGAATATCAGGAATCGTCGGTGCACCACCAGTAGCAACCATAATATGGTCGGCTGTGTAATGCTCACCATTGACTTCAATGGTGTTGTTATTGACGAAGCGGCCATAGCCGTCTAATAAGGTCACGTTATTGTTGGCAAAACCACGGCCATAGGCATCATGAATGCGCCTAATATATGCTTCACGGCTATCAACTAGAGTGTTCCAATCGAATTTGTTGACGGTAACGTCAAAACCATAGTCTTTGGCGTAAAGGTTAAGTGCTTCGGCAATATGAGCGCCATACCACATGACTTTTTTGGGGACACAACCAAGGTTTACGCAAGTGCCGCCAACCTGATTTGCTTCAATAATTAATACTTTTGCGCCACGCATTGCTGCACGGTTTGCAGAGGCAATACCACCACTGCCTGCGCCAAGCGCGATATAGTCAAAATGTTGAGCCATGATGATCTCCACTACGGTTAATGCGTCCATTGTAGGGGGGATTGTGTTTGCAATCTAGTCGTTAGCTCAATGCTTTATGCTAAATGAGTCAGCGTTTATGTTGGCACTCCCCTCGGTCAACGTCATTGGGGCCAGTAGTTGCGCACTTAAGACAGGTCCATTCGCTTTTTCTAATATCAATTTCATCTTGATAATGACTAAATTGACTGTTTTGATTTTGTCTTTGTTGTTTGGTTAAGTGCTTTATACGGTTATTTAGCCAACGACAGCTAGGATCGTCCACAACATTGATGCCAGCTTGGCGTGATGAGGTATTGGTTTGTTGGTTGGCTTTAATAAGCCTTTGTAGGCTAGGTTTGAGGTAGATTTCATCGGCGCGATATTCTAATGCTGAGCGGGTGTCGCTGGGTAAGCTAATCGTATTACCTTGGCTATCACTGGCAGATTGTAGTGGTAAGTTTTTGGCGTTGTCATTAGTGAGTGATACGGCTTTATTCGTCGATGCTTGAGTTAACTCACTGAGTTCTCCAGCATATAATATTGGAGCACTTAATAAGGTTATCCATTGCACGACACATAAGGTGGCGAATTGCACTTGGCGGGTAAACATATGCGTTCCTTGCATAGCTTAATCTTGGTCATTAAGTGTAGTCGCAGATGATTAAATTGCGAGCCTAATGCTTCAAAACGTCCAGCCTATGTGCACGCCAGTATAGGTTGTATCTAGACTGCCTTGATGATTTTCGGTACGGGCTTGCAGCTTGATGTCCTCTAGAGCAATAGTGCGGCTAAGTTGTGCTGAGACCGTTAGGTTAGCTGTTAATTGGTACAGTGCTTCTAAACCAAATTGCACATGGTTAGCGCCATTGTGTTGTTCGCTGCTGTACTGAAAATCAACGCCATGTACTAAATAGGGGGTTAATGTGAGCCGCTCGTTAATATCCCATGGACTGTGTAAACTGAGCTCCACAAAGTAGCCCGCCGCTTCAGTGGCAAACGTGTAGTTAATGGTTGGTACCAGCCAGCGAATACCGTTATAGGTTAATGAACTGAAAAATTCATTGTCAGATGTGCGTTCAGCGCCATAACACTCTACGCGCTGATAACCCAGGGAGAGATCAACTTCATCATGAAGTTGGAGGGTGTATTCTAGACCTGCATTCCATTCAATATAGTGAACTTGAGTCGCGCGTCCAGCAATGGCAAAAGCGACTAAGTTATCTTGTGCAACACTGGCGACACCCCAAACAATCCCACCGTTGGCTAAGTTATTGCGTCCTTGGCTAATATAATGATCATTCCAGGCAACATCGAACGCCATTATTGGCTGGTCTTCCGCCATGGTAAGCGCGGATGTTAAGGGAAACGTTATTACAATAAAGAGAGCAACCCAAAAATAGCAGACACAATGCTTCTGACTTGGCAGGTAACAATCAAAGGGCATATTTATCTTGCTCATAGTTACAATGTTGCTAGAGAGATATTGATGCCGCGTATGTTAGCCTTTTTAAAAATTAATTAAATGATAATAAGTCTTATTTGAGACTTCTGTTCAATATTAGATATTTTGCTCAAGTAGCAAATTAAAGTGGGAGCTTGGTCATTCTATTCCCTTGATAAATCGGTTAAGCAGAAAGCATATGCTGTAATGGATCTGCGAGAGTACCCTCGAAAATGGGCAATGGAAATATCATCGGGTGTATTAGAAATGCTGGTTATATTTGTTAGGATAAATTGCTCCAATGCTTGAAAATGGCATTATTTAACCCAATATAAGCTAAATACTCACGCGAAATATTTCGAGGAATCTTTATGAGCAATCCATTGCTAAGTGGCGCAGAATTACCAGAATTTTCAAAAATCAAACCTGAACACATTCAGCCTGCTGTTGAGCAAGCGATTGCCAAATGTCGTGAAACCATTGATGAGCTATTAGCTAAAAATAGCTCATACACTTGGGATAATCTAATTGCACCCCTTGAAGAAATCGATGATCAATTAAGTAAAGCATGGTCACCTGTGTCGCACATGAACTCAGTGATCAGTAGTGATGAATTACGCGATGCACACGATGCTTGCTTGCCGCTTTTGTCTGATTACGGCACTTATGTTGGTCAACATCAGGGCTTGTACGAAGCGTACAAATCGATCCATCAATCTGCTGAATTTACTGCGTTAACCCAAGCGCAAAAAATGGTCATAGAGCAAAGCTTACTCGATTTTGAATTGTCTGGTATCGGCTTAGACGATAACCAAAAAGCACGTTATGGTGAGATTGTTAAACGTTTATCTGAGTTAACTAGTCACTTTTCGAATCAACTGTTAGATGCTACCGAAGCGTGGACCAAGTTGATTACTGACCAAGCCGATTTAGCCGGTTTACCGGAATCAGCGATTTCAGCTGCCAAAGCAATGGCGGATGCCAAAGAGCTAAAAGGTTGGTTATTCACACTTGATTTCCCGTCTTATTTACCTGTGATGACCTACAGCGAAAATCGTGAGTTACGTGAAGAATGTTACCGTGCATTTGTGACTCGTGCGTCTGATCAAGGCCCTAATGCTGGTGAGTTTGATAACACCAACAATATGAATGAAATCGTCGCACTGCGTCACGAGTTAGCTAATTTACTCGGCTTTGCTAGCTACGCTGATAAATCATTAGCCACTAAAATGGCAGAAAATCCAGCGCAAGTACTGGGCTTTTTAAATGAATTAGGCGAGCGTTCTAAAGATCAGGCTGCCACTGAATTAGCCGAGCTACGTGCGTTTGCTAAAGAGCATTATCACGTGAGCGAAATGGCATCATGGGACTTAAGTTTTTACGCTGAAAAACTGCAACAGCATAAATACCAAGTGTCACAAGAAATATTACGCCCGTACTTCCCTGAAGATAAAGTCTTGTCAGGTTTATTTTATACTGTAAACCGTTTATTCGGCTTAACTATTAGTGAGCAGAAAGGTGTCGACACTTGGCATAAAGACGTGCGTTTCTTTGATATTTTTGATGATCAAAAACACCACCGCGGTAGCTTCTACTTAGATTTATATGCTCGCAGCGGTAAGCGTGGCGGCGCATGGATGGATGATTGTCGCGGTCGCCGTATGACCTCTACGGGTTTGCAAAAACCGGTAGCGTATTTAACTTGTAACTTTAATGGCCCAGTGGATGGCAAACCGGCATTATTTACCCATGATGAAGTAACCACTTTGTTCCATGAGTTTGGCCACGGCATTCACCATATGCTCACCAAGGTAGATGTTGGTGGCGTGTCTGGTATCAATGGTGTGCCTTGGGATGCAGTAGAGTTACCAAGCCAGTTTATGGAGAACTGGTGCTGGCAAGAAGAGGCGTTAGCGGAAATTTCTGGTCATTATGAAACTGGTGAACCATTACCAAAAGCCTTGCTGGATAAAATGCTAGCAGCTAAAAACTTCCAGTCTGGCATGATGATGGTGCGCCAACTTGAGTTTTCATTATTTGACTTTAGAATGCATCACGAATTTGACCCAGCAAAAGGTGTCGATATTCAAGGCATTTTAGACCAAGTACGCAGCCAGATTGCGGTATTAACCCCACCAAGCTTTAATCGTTTTCAGCATGGTTTTGCTCATATTTTTGCTGGTGGTTATGCGGCAGGTTACTATAGTTATAAGTGGGCCGAAGTACTCTCCGCTGATGCTTTTTCGCGTTTTGAAGCCGAAGGTATTTTTAATGCTGACACTGGTAGAAGCTTTTTAAACAACATTCTTGAGATGGGCGGCAGTGAAGAGCCGATGGCGTTATTTAAACGCTTTATGGGCCGCGAACCAAACACTGATGCGTTACTGCGTCACAGTGGTATTGCGGTGTAATAGGATGGATTCAAACATAAGAGGTACTTAACTCGTGCCTCTTATTAACTGACTAATTAATCTTTATTGAGTAATGAATATTCAATAAAGATTAATTAATTTAATTTGGCGACATCTTTTTAGTTTTAAACTGTGTATAACTATTGTTTTGGTTTTATTCACAGCATACATTTACGGTTGTAAATTTATCATTAAACTCCCATGGATCCAGAACATTGACAACCACACCCAACGCTATATTTTTCGAGTTAACTCCCGGAAAAATTGTTGATTTACAGATCGACCATCCCGTTAAATTGCGTCTTAAAGCAATGTTGGTCGGGTACGATCTAGGTCAATATATTATCCTCAAGCATCCAGCTCCTCAGAATATGAGTAACTACAGTGATGTGCTTGTGGAAGGTAATGTTGTGGTGGTTCGTTATTTATTGGAGGGCCAGCAAGGCGAGTGTTATGCATTTCGATCGGCAATTAGAAATATCACTAAAATCCCTGAAAAATTTATCTTCTTAAGTTATCCCGCTAAAATAGAAAACCGTCAGCTTCGCACTCATCAACGTTTTGTGACTCATATACCTGCATCTATTGTCACAAGAGACGATGATGATGTAAAAAAAATATCCCAATTAAAAGGCATTATTTCGGATATTTCTGCCAAAGGCTGTGGTTTTGTATTCAAAACTGATAACTCGAAAGTTAAAGTTAATCCGAAAGATATTTTCATCATTATGCGTTCACCCAACGATACTGAAATAACCATTCCCGCGAAGGTGTGCAATAGTCGCTTTGAGAACGGAAAAGTTAACGTAGGTATTCAATTTGCAGAAGATGATGAACAAGTTAGGGCCATATTGAATCAGCTTTCTATTGAGTTATAAGCTAGAGTCTTGGGCATAATCATTTCGTTAACGTCAGTGTTGGAGCATAAGCGGCTCTAAGCTGGCCCTTGGTATAGACTCACAATTAATCGCAACTTGTTTATTCTGGTTTTCGCTCTTGAAGCACTTCTTTAAAGGCGAACATAGCGTTTAATGCCGCAGGAAAACCAGCATATACTGACATTTGTAATAATACTTCTTTTACTTCCTCTTCGCTGCAACCGACATTTAAAGCCGCACTCAGATGAACCTTGAGCTGAGGTTTACAATTACCTAATGCGGTCAGTGCGGCAACAGTGGCTATTTCTCGCGACTTTACATCCAAACCGGGTCGGGTATATATATCGCCAAACGGATATTCAATGGTAAATCGGGCTAAGTCAGGGCAGATATCTTGTAGGCTTTCGATAACATTATGACCTGCTTCACCGTCAATTTTGGACAACTGTTCCAGACCTAAAGTGAATCTTGAATTTGACATTGATGTACTCCTATTGATAAGTAGAAGTCACACCTTACAAGTTAGAGTTAACTCTAAGTCAACTGACTTTATTAGCTTTATACAAATTAATTTTGTTTTCTAGCGCCAGTAAATGATTTTTCTGAAGTGCAATGTGAGCCTGTAACTGGTCTTTGTGACACTCAAGTAGTTGTTGGCGGTCTAACACTGTACCTGGCCCTAATGCTCGCAATTGGGCATATTGCTGAATTTTGGTTAAAGCCATCCCAGTGTCTTTCAGGCGTTTGACAAAATTAATCCATTCTAAGTCTTTGGCTGTGTAGACTCGATGGCCACTGCTGTTTCGCTGAATCTTGTTGAGTAAACCGACTTTTTCATAATATCGCAGCGTATGAGAAGATAATCCGGCTAACGTCGAAAATGCTTTCATGTTCATCATTTATTTTTTACCCTGCAAATGGCTACATTCAGCATTATTATTGACCTAAAGGCGGTTGCCATAATTCGACTTTATTACCTTCAGGATCGATCACCCACGCAAACTTGCCAAATTCAGACTCATCTATCTTATCGAGGACGTTACAGCCTTCAGTTTTTAGGGCTGCGACGACAGCTTTGAGGTCTTCAACTCGGTAATTGATCATAAATGGGGCTTGGCTTGGGGAAAATTGGTCGCTTTTCTCTGAACTCACCGCCCAGATAGTCGTTCCACCTACGGGCTTGTTATTTGAGTCGCTCCAGGAGAAAGCCGTGCCGCCCCATTCCTGAACATCAATGCCGAGATGACGCTTGTACCAGGCTTGTAATGCAGGTGCATCTTTTGCTTTAAAAAATATGCCGCCGATACCTGTGACTCGTTTCATGTGAACCTCCCATGTACCATGTTTAGAGATGTCTTTGTGTTACCTGGTAATGTATTTAACATTCCATTATTGGCTTACAGTATGATGTAGCTAAGGCGTCTATTAATCTTTTTCGTTCGTTGAGTTATGTTGTTTTTTTACTTTCGCTATGATCTCGGCATGCTCTGGTTTAATGGGCATGACTTTTACGAGACTAACATTGCTACCGCCAGTGTTCCCCGTTGGTACGCCTTTTATTGCAGTGAATAAAACCGCCCCAATGATACGAATCATTTGACCTATGGCTTTATTCATATCACGCTGTTTTATTGCCCAACGCAGCATTAAACAATGCACTTTTACATGCCAATAGGTTGATTCCTGCCCAAGCACGTGAGCATTCTCAAGGTAAACAAATGAATCTGCAACATTACCTAAACGGTCGGATTGATCTGCTTTAGATAACTGCTCTTGCACGTAAGGAGTGATATTTTTGGTATAACTATTCAATGTTACCTCTCCAATTTATTATCCTCAGCTGAATTTTCGTCGTTATTTTTTTGAACTTCAGAGTACAACCAGTTAAAAATTGGCCAAAAAAATAATAAAGCGCTGTCATTAGGGCGGCATAAATACCGATATCAACGATACGCGGTAAGTCAGATAAACCGGTAAAATTATCTTCCAACGAATATGTCACAAAACTGGCTACACTAATTGAGCAGATTAGCGTTAAGTACAGCGAGAGTGTGCTAGTGGTATTCTATTTACTCATAAGCGTCCTTTATTTCATGTTGGCTCATTCTCAAGGGTAGCCGTGAGCAATATCTGTTGAGGTTATTTATCCTGCTTTTTTCAGTCTTCAATGTAAAGTATTGCATAACTTAAACATACTCGTTGAGTTCAAATGAGAGTTATGCGGTGGTAGTCCTCGGGGTGAGGGGGAGAGGTTATGGATGGCAAATAACAAGTTATACAAGGATTAACTCATAAGGCCTTATTTTCTATAATCTTCATGATTTCAAACATAAAAAAAGAGGTGCTTAGCACCTCTTAATCTTGTTATTTCATCTTCATTCACTGCAGATAAGTCTGCTTATGAATGACGTATTAGTAACATATTATGCCAGTTTTAAATCGTACTGGTTGCGGTACATCACCATGTCTTCGATGGTGAGTACAGGCATGTTGTGCTTAAGGCCAAAGGCGATAATTTCTGGTGTTTTGGCCATGCTGCCATCTTCGTTGGCCAGTTCGCATAATACGCCAGCTGGCATTAAGCCTGCCATTTGCATTAAGTCGACGGTGCCTTCGGTATGACCACGACGAGACATCACTCCGCCAGCGCGAGCACGTAATGGGAATACGTGTCCAGGATGAGCCAAGTCTGATGCTTTGGCATCGCGGTTTGCCGCAGTTTTAATGGTGGTGACACGATCTTGAGCGGAAACGCCAGTGGTCACTCCATGCTTTGCTTCAATGGAGATGGTAAACGCAGTTTGGTTGGCGCTGTTGTTATTGATAACCATTGGCGGCAATTGTAACTTGTTGGCGTGTTCGTCGGTTAAGCATAAACACACAATGCCGCTGCATTCGCGGATCATTAATGCCATTTGGGCTGTGGTTAAGTGCTCGACAGAATAAATAATGTCGCCTTCATTTTCGCGGTCTTCATCATCGAGTAGTAATACGCCTCGGCCTTCTCTAAGCGCTGCTAATGCATTTTCTACACGGGTGATTGGTTCGCCAAATTCGGCAAGTAGTGATAACTGATTCATGGTTGTACTCCTAAAATGACCAGAATCAGGGCTTGTAAAGAGGGATCTAAATCCAAAACAAATTGCATCAATAGCCTAGGCTAATTGATGTATCTCTATTCTCTCTCATCCGGACTATAACCGTCGGCTCTGGACTGTTAGACATTACTCATGAGTAAATACCTAAGTCACCAGATCTGCTGACCTCGACGAATCGAGCGCTCGCGGGCTCACTTTTTCAAGTATACCGCCGGTGGGGAATTGCGCCCCGCCCTGAGAATTAAAAACAATATGTGTGTGTTAAACATCTAAGCTCAGACTGCTGGCTCAGCAAAACACGCAACTATGTTAATCAGTTAAGATTAAGATGAAAAGGGGTATCGGTCTCATTAATGTAATAAAGCATTACTAATGCTTATTTTACAGCGCAGCAATACCTAGGTTCAGTTATCTTAATCACTGGATGCAAATATCTATTGTTTAATGAGTTGAACGAGCTTGCTCACTGGTATGACCTTTGTTAGCCTGATGCGTTTATATCAGGAGTCACAGTTAATGAATTTGTATTTTCGTTTTATTTGGTTGTTTATATGGCGTATAGGGCATTGTAAAAGCATCGGTTTTTTAGGTACTAGCCGGATTGATTATCGTGTGTTGCCATTAGATTGTGACATCAATTTACATCTGACTAACTCCCGCTATCCAGCCTTTATGGATCTAGCCCGCACTTATTTGATAGCCGAAATGGGCTTGATGAAGGCATTTTTAAAAAACAGATGGTTACCCATTGTGAATGCTGCTGAGTTTACTTATATCCGCGATATTAAGCCATTTGAAAAATTTACCATAAACACCAAAATTGTCGGCTGGGATGAAAAGTATTTTTATATTGAGCATCGGATGCACACCGAGCGCGGCTTACATTGTATTGCTCATGTACGCGGTGTATTTATGTGTCGGGGTAAACAAGTGCCGATAGAAACCTTAATTGCGGCAGCCGGTTTCACTGGCGATGTGCCAGAGTTGCCAGCGGAAGTGGTTAAATGGAAACAGTTTTTACAGCTTAAAAAACAACGTAATATTTAATTATCATTATGTGAATAACATTCTAAAGTAAACTGGATGGTACAAGATTACGTACCAGTGATGAGTGTTTATATAATTGATATTGTAGTGAGGTTGAAGCGTGGCAAGGTTAGAAAAATTCAGCGATATTTGGGCTCGAGCCTGTGAGCGTAAAGGCGGACCTGCGGTAGTGAAGTCGATGTTACCGGATACTCTCGATATTGACGAAATCAGCCAATATACTGATGCTCAATTGCTGTCTGTGATGAGCAAGCGGGTGTTTCAAAGTGGATTTGTGTGGCGAGTGGTTGATAACAAATGGCCTGCCTATGAGAAAGCTTTTTTTGGTTTTGAGCCGATGAAGGTACTGATGCTTTCACCCGATCAAATTCAACAGCGTGCAACCGACCCTGAGCTTATTCGTCATCAAAAGAAAACACAGGCGATTGTTGATAATGCCTATATGATCCAACACATTAACCAAGAGCATGGAAGTTTTGCGGAGTTTATTGCTCATTGGCCAAGCGATGATATTACCGGTTTATGGCAAGTGCTTAAAAAGCGCGGCACTCGTTTAGGCGGTAATACTGGGCCCTATTTTTTACGGGCAATTGGTAAAGATACCTTTTTATTAAGCCAAGATGTTCAAGCCTATTTAACTGGCCATAACGTGGTTGATGCTGGCTTTACATCGCAAACTGCTTTACGCCAAACCCAAGCGGCTTTTAATCATTGGCAACAAGAGTCGGGCATGAGCTTGGCGCAAATTAGCCGGACGATTTCATTGGGCGTGGGCGATAATCGCGTTTAATTTTTCATGCTTTAAACGATGCGGTTAAACCTTATAACGACATAAAAACATGGCAGTAATATTGGCGGCAATCTGTTGTTTTTGTTCATCGTTCAATGGCTCTTCAACTTGAAAGATTAATGGCCAAAAACATTGGCCTTTTATCAAACTCTGCAATTCTGCTTGCGCTTGCTCGACATCTGTCACGCTTAATCGCTCATCTTGCGTGG
Source organism: Shewanella sp. SR43-4 (assembly GCF_014163845.1). Lineage (NCBI taxonomy): Bacteria > Pseudomonadati > Pseudomonadota > Gammaproteobacteria > Alteromonadales > Shewanellaceae > Shewanella > Shewanella sp. SR43-4. The sequence continues at coordinate 146,205 of NZ_JACJEB010000010.1, forward strand.
CCGCTTTAATCCAACGTAAAATGGCATTCTCTTCTTTGATCACTTTTTGTAATTCTTGCTGCATTTCAGTGGTATAGAACAAATGACCAATCAACATACGCGACACTTCAATGTGTTCTTTTGATTGTAAGTAGTCCATATCGTCACGTACTAACTGCTGTAATTGTGCTTCTAAAGGTTGATGTGCGTCATACGCTACAGTGGGTTGAGATAATGCTTGCTCCCACAAATCAGTCATTAAAGTCATGACTAACGCTTCTTTAGTCGCAAAGTGATTATAGACTGTTCGTTTAGACACCCCAGCCACTTCGGCTAACTTATCCATACTGGTAGCCGTAACCCCTAATGATTTAAAGGTTGTTCTGGCGGCCTCTATAATCGCAGCACGTTTTAATTGGCTACGTGTTTGTTTTTCTGAGTTCATTGGTTTCATCTAAGCGATCTTATTGTAATATTTTACACTGAGCAGTTTACTTTTCAACAATGGATTATTAAACTACACTGTGTAGTTTACTTTTTGAAGCAATAGTTAAAAATAGTTGCAGATTTTAGGGTGATAAACACTATCATTATGTTCCTCAAACTTTTAATCAGACTGCTTTGAGCTATTGGTGGTGGCAGAGGATCATCTTAGTCAGCCACAAAGGGCATTGAAATTAAATCGCCTGATGGCATGTAAGGCTTATAGCACAAGATATTGTTTAACACTGGCTATTTTAATGGCTTTTACAAATTGATGACTCTTTTTGGCTGTTTGACTCAGCATGTTTGCTATGGGCGCCTATAATAAATTACCACGCGATATCCAGATGTTGTCATTGCCATGCTCACAGACGCATATTGATGTTAACGCTAAGGTGATAAAGTCAGTAAAATAGCCAGTTTAATTTACCATTACATGATTGGTTTGAGTCTTTTGGGCGTATCAGTCAATTAACTAAATATAATATGAGCTTGCTGACTTTTAATGATGCTCAAATGGTTGGCTAATTCTCAAGCTGGCGAGTAATGCTGGCTATAGTATGCTTGCAGTATAAAAGATTGATGGTTTAAATAAGCTTGTCATCAACAACCACTAGGTTAGTGTATTACTGGTGAACATTGGTGCGGTTGTTAACCCACAAATTGATCCAGCTGAGATGTTAATAAATAGTGTTAAGAATGAAATAATTGATCGAGCTTGTTTTATTACTCACTCGAATAGCACAATTTGTTAACTTTTTAAGTATATATAACGTAAGCTTATTATTTATTTACAATTTATTCGCATCAGCTAAGTTGTTTGAATTTTATACCTATGCGATAAAGTACACAGAAAATTTTAAAGTTTAATATTAGCTATTTTCAAATCGGCTACTCAAGATCGAGTGGCGCATATTGAAAATAAATTGGAGTAGGAGCACTCATGCACAAAGCATTGAAAGTCGCCGCAGTTATTTCTGCTGCATTATGGATTACCGCTTGTGGTAAAGGGGATGAAAATGCCCAGTCACAACAACCGCGACCACCTACACCTGTTGGCGTGATGACCGTTGAAGCGATTTCGCAAGCGATTCAAGTTGAGCTACCTGGCCGCAGTCGTGCGTATTTAGAAGCCGAAGTACGACCGCAAGTCACAGGTATTATCACTAAACGTGCCTTTACTGAAGGGACTGAAGTTAAGCAAGGTCAATCACTGTATCAAATTGACGCCGCAACCTATAAAGCAGCACTGGTAAGTGCGCAAGCCGATCTTGCGAGTGCCAATGCTGGTTTAGCCTCAGCCAAAGCCAAAGCCGCGCGTTATGACAAGTTAGTTAAAACCAATGCGATCAGTAAGCAAGATTTTGACGAGACTGAAGCGGCATATAAAGAAGCACAAGCTGCGGTTGTGGTTGCTAAAGCCGCGATTAATACAGCGACAATTAACACTGAATATACTGAAGTTAAAGCACCGATTTCTGGTCGTATTGGCAAATCATCAGTGACTGCCGGCGCCTTGGTGACGGCAAACCAAAGCAATACGTTAGCGACAATTCAACAGCTTGATCCCATTAATATCGACATAGTGCAGTCAAGTGCGCAGCTGTTACGTTTAAAAGCTAACTTACGTTCTGGGCAGTTACTGGAAAGTGAAAATGCTAAAGTAACCTTAATCCTTGAAGATGGTAGCACCTACGAACAACAAGGCATTCTACAATTTGCTGAAGTTAACGTTGATGAAACGACTGGCTCTGTAACCCTTCGCGCTGAGTTTCCTAACCCAGACGGAATACTGTTACCGGGTATGTATGTTCGTGCATTGCTCAATGCTGGCCAAGATCCACAAGCGATTTTAGTGCCACAACGTGCCATTACACGTAACTCTAAAGGTGAAGCTGTCGCAATGATAGTTAATCAAGACAGTAATGTTGAAATGCGCGTGGTAAAAACAGCTGAAGTGATTGGTAATCAATGGCGCATCGTTGATGGTTTGTCTGTTGGCGATAAATTAATTGTCGAAGGATTGCAAAAAATTCGTCCTGGTGCACCTGTTTCAGCTCAGGCGTTAACGGCTGACCAACCACAAAAATAGGGAATCATTATGGCTCGCTTTTTTATTGATCGCCCTATTTTTGCTTGGGTGATTGCATTATTAATTATGCTCGCGGGTGTGTTAGCCATTAAAGGCTTGCCCATTGCACAGTATCCGAGTATTGCACCGCCAACAGTGGTGATCAGTGCTTTCTATCCTGGTGCTTCGGCTAAAACCATGGAAGACACGGTTACTCAGGTGATTGAGCAGCGCATGACCGGGCTGGATCACTTACGTTATATCTCATCGACCAGTGACAGTTTTGGTAATGCGAAGATTACCCTGACGTTTAATGCTGAGGCCGATCCTGATATTGCTCAAGTACAAGTTCAGAATAAGCTGCAAGCGGCTACTCCGTTATTACCCACTGAAGTTCAGCAACAAGGTGTACAAGTTAACAAGTCCAGCTCGGGCTTTTTAATGGTGCTTGGCTTTGTGTCTGCTGATGGTTCAATGGGGAAAAGCGATATTGCCGATTATGTTGCTGCCAACGTACAAGACCCAATGAGCCGTGTACCTGGTGTGGGTGAACTGACACTTTTTGGTGCGCAGTACGCAATGCGTATTTGGTTAGACCCGCTTAAGTTAACCCAATACAAACTAACCAGTATTGATGTCATTGCTGCAATACGTGAGCAAAATGCTCAGATATCAGCGGGTCAATTAGGTGGTGCGCCTTCGGTTGCGGGTCAAGAGCTTAACGCGACGGTATCAGCACAAAGCCGCTTACAAACACCAGAGCAGTTTAAGAAAATTATTGTTAAATCTGATTCGTCGGGCGCCAACGTTTTTCTAGCCGATGTTGCCAGAGTGGAATTAGGCGCAGAAAGCTACGCGGTAGACTCATATTATAATGGTAAACCCGCATCTGGTTTAGCGTTTAAATTAGCCACCGGTGCGAATGCGTTAGACACTGCAGAGGGTATTAAAGCCAAAGTTAATGAGATGAAAGAGTTTTTCCCTCAAGGGCTTGAGGTGGTTTATCCCTATGATACAACGCCGTTCGTTGAGCAATCAATCGAAGGTGTGGTGCATACATTGATAGAAGCCATAGTGTTGGTGTTCTTGATCATGTACCTGTTTTTACAAAATTTTAGAGCAACACTTATTCCAACAATCGCTGTGCCTGTGGTGTTATTAGGAACATTTGCTGTGTTATCTGCAGCCGGTTTTACCATTAATACCTTAACCATGTTTGCCATGGTATTGGCGATTGGTTTGCTAGTAGATGATGCGATTGTTGTGGTTGAAAACGTTGAACGCGTAATGTCTGAAGAAGGCTTAAGTCCGCTTGAGGCAACCCGAAAATCAATGGATCAAATTACCAGTGCCTTAGTCGGTATCGGTTTGACCTTGTCGGCGGTGTTCGTACCAATGGCATTTATGTCTGGCTCCACCGGGGTCATTTATCGTCAGTTCTCTATTACTATTGTTTCAGCGATGGCTTTATCGGTGTTTGTCGCCATCGTGTTAACGCCGGCATTATGTGCCACCATGTTAAAACCAATCGAAAAAGGTCATTCCTACGCAGATACAGGGTTCTTTGGCTGGTTTAACCGTAAGTTTGATGCAATGACATCGCGTTATGAATCAAGTGTCGGCAGTATTCTTAAGCGTTCTTTTAGAGTCATGCTGATTTATGTTGGTTTAGTTATTGCTGTGGGTTGGATTTTCTTACGCATGCCAACGGCATTCTTACCCGATGAAGACCAAGGTATCTTGTTTACACAAGCGATTTTGCCAACTAACTCCACCCAAGAAAGCACGGTTAAGGTATTAAAAGACGTTTCTAATTATTATCTTACTGAAGAAAAAGACATTGTGAGGTCAGTCTTTACCGTTTCAGGTTTCAGTTTTGCTGGTTCTGGGCAAAATATGGGACTTGCGTTTGTGGGTTTAAAAGATTGGTCTGAACGTGAAGCACCGGGTGAAGATGTTAAATCATTGGCAGGACGAGCCATGGGTCACTTTGCGCAAATTAAAGAGGCGTTAGTGTTTGCCTTTGTACCGCCATCAGTGATTGAGCTTGGTACTGCAAATGGTTTTGATGTCTACCTGAAAGACTTAAATGGTCAAGGACACGCCAAGTTAATTGAAGCGCGTAATCAATTATTAGGCATGGCTTCACAAAACTCGAATCTTGTTGGGGTTCGTCCAAATGGTCAGGAAGATGCGCCGATATACAAAATTAATATTGATCACGCTAAATTGCGTGCTTTAGATATTGATATTAATAGCGTCAACAGCGTGCTGGGTACCGCATGGGGTGGGTCATATGTGAATGACTTTATTGACCGTGGCCGAGTTAAAAAGGTTTATGTTCAGGGGGATGCTAAATATCGTATGCAACCTGGTGATTTAGACTCTTGGTATGTACGTAACAATAATGGTGAAATGGTACCGTTTTCGGCATTTGCATCCGGTACTTGGGAATTTGGCTCACCACAATTACAGCGCTTTAACGGTGTACCCGCGGTCAATATTCAAGGCTCAACAGCACCGGGTTATAGCACTGGTGACGCGATGGATGCATTAGAGGAGATGGCCAAGCAGCTTCCTCCAGGGTACGGCTTAGAGTGGAATGGTTTGTCGTACGAAGAACGTTTGTCGGGTAATCAAGCACCTAGTTTGTATGCTTTATCTATCCTAATTGTGTTCTTGGTATTGGCTGCTCTGTATGAAAGCTGGTCAGTGCCTTTATCGGTGATTTTAGTGGTACCACTAGGGATTATTGGGGCGCTATTGGCAATGAATGGTCGCGGTTTACCTAACGACGTATTCTTCCAAGTCGGTCTGTTAACCACGGTGGGCCTGGCGACTAAAAACGCCATTCTAATTGTCGAGTTTGCCAAGGAATATTACGAAAAAGGATCTGGGCTAATTGAGGCAACATTACATGCGGTACGTGTGCGTTTACGCCCAATTCTAATGACTTCATTAGCATTTGGTTTAGGTGTTGTGCCATTAGCGATTAGTTCTGGAGTTGGCTCTGGTAGTCAAAATGCCATCGGTACTGCGGTATTGGGCGGTATGATGACCTCCACCTTCTTAGGTATCTTCTTTGTGCCGTTATTCTTTGTGGTGGTTGAGCGCATTTTCAGTAAGCGTGAAAAACCAACGGAAGAGGAAGATGAAAAAGTCGATAACGATAGAAAAAATATTTAATTTTTTACATTATTGATTGTAAAAAGCCCAGTTTAACTGGGCTTTTTTATGACTATTGTTTTTGAAAAGATACAGAGAGTGAAAACTGACTCAAAAGGTATTAAGTCGGCATTATTAAACGGTATTTTGGTTTATATTCAATAGAAAACTGAAAATGTGTTTAAAAAACACTCTGGTTAAAATTGTATTAGGTGTTTGATAAAGTTAGCTATTTAATTGTAAACGGTACGGTTTTAGGTCACACATGTGCAGATTTGTTGTGTTATAGTCAAAATGTTAATTAAAACAGCTTATTAACATCTATTCGTGCTTTACTGATACTTTAATGGTTATTTTTTAGCTAAGCTATCATCGATAAAGATGAACTTTTGATTAAATTATGATTATGATAGTGAATAACAATAATAAAGGATGTCACCATGCAGGCGCTATTTATTAGCCTCACTTTAGCCGCTATTCTGGCTTATCTTTGGTATGCCAGTCTACTTAAAAAGCGCACTTCAGCCATTGAAGCGCTGAAAGTGATCGACGCAAAAATTGATAAAAGATTAATGTTGTTCACTGAACTGTGCCAGGAAAAAAAGTCGTATCAACACCCCCTAACTGATGATCAACAAGCTCAATTGTTGCAACTTAAACAAATGCAGCCCCAACATGATTGGGAACAACCCATAGAAGAATCAAACGTAGCGGGCGGCTCCTTGTCGGTATCTATTGCTGCGTGGCAACAGATTGATCAAGGTTTAGAGGCGTTATTATCAACGGTAAATAAAGACAAACTGTGTGCTGACCAGCTTGCCGAGTATTTACAGTTAGAACTCGATTTTGTCCATGCAGAGGATTTTTACCGCAAAGCCGTCGACGAGTTAAACAGCGGTGTTAAAATTTTTCCTGGATCTGCTGTGGCTAAATTTGCGCGTATCGCGCCGATGCCAATATTCGATCAAGTGCAGGACTAACCCAATGATATGGGGTAATCGACAGACGCTATTGGGTATCATGGGATTGTTGGCTTGCGCTGGTTTACACATGCAGGTGCAAGCCAAACAAGTGATTTATCCCGCCGTAGAAGAAGTTGACAAGCCACAACTCAAAGCTAAGTACTTGCCTGAACAAGCTGCAGTTAAAAAACAGTTATCGTTACAACCTACACAACCTGCACCCGTTGCAGAAAACACCGCTCCGGCATCAGAAATGGATAAGATGACGAGTCGAAGCAAGGTTGATTCAATCAAAGATCCATTGTCATTAACAGCAGGCTATGTCGATGAAAAACCGCAGCCGCGCACCTTAACGAATGACTACCCGTTAAAGCCGTCGGCCAGTGTACCGAGTAAGCAGCGCATTAAGGCGAGTTATTCCGACAATGGTATCGTGAGTGATTTAGGCGTTGAAAAACGTAAAGTTTACCAATATAAGCAAACCAATGGCGTGATGGTATTTAGCGATGTACAACCGCAGGGTGATGACTACCAAGTGCTGTTGTATGAATGTTTTGCATGTCGTGTCGACTCGGTTATCGATTGGTATAAAATTCCATTATTTACTTCACCTTTTGCTGCCGATGTTGCTTTAGCAGCGCGCCAATATCAGCTGGATCCTGCACTTATTCGGGCCGTTATTCATGCTGAGTCGGCTTTCAAAATGGGTGCACTATCAAAAGCGGGTGCCAAAGGCTTGATGCAGTTAATGCCTGCGACCGCTAGCGATATGGGCGTTGATGATCCTTTTAATGCTCAGCAAAATATTCGCGGTGGCAGTCGTTATCTTGCACTGTTACTCAGCCAATTCAACGGCGACATTGATCTTGCGTGTGCAGCATACAATGCTGGCCCGACTACTGTGATGCAATACCGCGGCATACCGCCCTATCCTGAAACACAAGCTTATGTAAAGCGTGTAAAAATATTATTAAAACGCTATCAAAAGGCATTAGCCAGTTAATTTAAGGTAATTATTAATGAATCATTTACTTGATAAACTTCACTCCAAGCGTATCCCGTTCCGTCGCACTCAGGGCTATGGCCTTACTAGTATGGCCGGATTACTGATATTGGGCGCTGTAGCTGTCCCCGCCGTTGCTGCCGATAAATCATCAGCTGCGCCATCGCAAGAAGATGTGCGTTTATACGACATCGCGACTGCACCACAAGCCCAGCGGATTGAGCAAGATATTCGCACTTTAGTCGGTTTCGGAACCCGCCATACCTTGTCTGATACTCAATCTGATACCCAGGGTATTGGTGCTGCAAGACGTTGGATTGAAGCTGAATTTAATCGTATATCTAAAGAGTGTGGCGGCTGTTTAGAAGTGGTGACTGTGGCTGATACCGTTCAAGGTAAACGAATTGCGAACCCAACCGAAGTGGTTAATGTTATTGCTATTCAACGTGGTCAAACAGATCCTAAGCGCGTAGTGATGATGAGCGGTGATATTGATTCACGTGTCAGTGATGTATTAGATGCCAGCTCAATTTCTCCTGGCGCTAATGACAATGCGTCGGGGGTTGCGGGAGCGCTAGAAGCTGCTCGCGTATTATCAAAATATCAATTTAACGGCACTATCGTTTATGCTGCGTTGTCGGGCGAAGAGCAAGGCCTGTATGGCGGTAATATTTTAGCTGACTATGCTAAAGCGCAAAATTGGCAGGTTCAAGCAGTATTAAATAATGACATGATTGGCAATATATCAGGCATTAATAGCGTGGTGAATAACAGTAGTGTGCGGGTATTTTCTGAAGGTGTACGTATTGCCGAAACCGCAGATGAAGCCAAAGAACGCTATTTTAGTGGCGGCGAAAATGATTCTGCTTCACGTAATTTAGCCCGTAAAATTAAATCGTTAGCAGACCAGTACATGACTAATTTAGAGGTGATGCTAGTGTATCGCCTCGACCGTTTTGGTCGTGGTGGACATCATTTACCGTTTAATCAGGCTGGCTTGCCTGCCGTACGGATTATGGAAACCAACGAGAACTATAATCGTCAGCATCAAGATATTCGCGTTGAAGATGGCATTGCGTATGGTGATGTGATTGAAGGTGTCGATTTTGACTTTACAGCCAAACTGACTGCACTTAATGCACTGAGCTTAGCGTCTCAAGCGTGGGCACCAGCACCGCCAACCAAGGTTACCATTGCAGGGCAAGTATCACCGAGTACCACCTTAAGTTGGGCAAAAAGTGATGATAAAACTGTTGTTGGATATCGCGTCTATTGGCGTTTAACCACAGTGCCACAATGGACTCACAGTCGCTATGTCGGCAAGGTTAATCAGTTCACGTTGGATAATATGGTTATCGATAATTACTTATATGGCGTGGCCAGCGTTGCCGCGAATGGCAATATCAGCCCAGTAGTGTTTCCGGGTGCAGCAGGTGCATTCTTTAAATAAAGTGACCTGAAATGATTTTAAGATAAAAACAAAAATGCCCAAACCGTTGCTACGGTTTGGGCATTTTCTATTATCTACTATCAGTAATCATTCTTCACATTGCACTGCAACATAAAGCCTGCAGAGGCTAAATTATTCACCGACTTCCCACTTCACAGTCGTATGGCCATCGGCATGATCTAGATTTAATAACGGCGTTAAATAATCTTAGCCACTAAATCATTAATCATTTACACGCCACAGCAACATAAACCCTGCAGAGGCTAAATTATTCGCCGACTTCCCACTTCACAGTCGTATGGCCATCGGCATGACCTAATAATGGGGTTAAATAATCTAATGCTTCTTTAGCTAATACATCTAATTGCCAAGGTGGGTTAATAACCCATAAGCCAGCAGCTGTCATGCCAAACTCGTCACTGTCAGCGCTAACGGCTTGCTCAATACGCAACTGTTTTTTAATTCCGCTGTTTTTTAGCAAGGTTAACATAGCTTCTGTTTGCTCACGTTTTACCACTGGATACCATAAAACAAATGTCCCAGTCGCAAAACGTTTATGAGCTTTAATAATGGTTTCAGCCACATCCTGATAGTCAGTTTTCATTTCATAGCTGGGATCAATTAATATGACTCCACGGCGCTCTAATGGAGGAACCGCGGCAATTAATCCTTTTAAACCATCGCCTCGAATGACTTTTACTTGCTTGTCGTCAATGAAATAATTTTCCAGTAACTCGTGGTCAGTAACATGCAGTTCGTGCAATACCATACGATCTTGTGGACGCAGTTCGACATCGACAATCGCAGGTGAACCAGGGTAAACCGTTAATTCACCATCAAATTCAGCGTTAAAGTGCTTTACTGTCTCAACGTAATCAGCCAATGCAGTAGGTAAATTTGCGTGGTCCCATAATTTAGCCACGCCGTCTAAATACTCGCCCGTTTTCTGAGCAAACTCATCGGTCAATGAGTAGGCGCCGGCACCTGCATGAGTATCGATATACACATAAGGTTTATCTTTTTTCTGCATCGCTTTTAATACTTGAATAAGCATTGAGTGCTTAAGCACATCGGCATAATTGCCTGCATGATAACCGTGGCGATAACTGAGCATGGGCATTTCCATTTACTAAATGAGACAGCAAAAACTGTGTAATAACGACATTATAAGTTTTCTAGCGCGCGAGGTATAGGTGTTCACTGGTGATGGCTTTTGGCATAATGGCGTAGTTTCTTATATTGGCATGGTAATCATCTTGTTGCAGACACCTATCTTCTTTAATCAGCAGTATCCTTCATTAGTCGATATTGCCCAGCGCTGGCAGCTTGTGTGGGACCAGCATGCTGCTTTTGAATTGCGCTTTGAGCAAAACTGCCTAAGTTTGCATAAACGAGATGAGCCTAAACTAGACGGCATTAGTGTTGATTTTGTTTCTGGTGCGGTTGCTCATCGGCGTAAGTTTGGTGGCGGGCGAGGTCAATCTATCGCCAAAGCGGTTGGATTAAAACAAGGCTTAACGCCAACGGTTGTGGATGGAACTGCCGGCTTAGGCCGTGATGCATTTGTATTGGCCAGCCTAGGTTGTAAAGTCATTATGGTTGAACGAAACCCTGTGGTTGCCGCGCTACTCGAAGACGGTTTACGCCGCGCGTATGATGATGCTGAAATTGGCCAATGGATGCATGAGCGTATGAGCTTGTTCCATGGTTCCAGCCTAAATGCATTAGCCGATGCGGTGAAAACGAGCACTAACGTCAGCGAGATTGATGTGGTTTATCTTGATCCCATGTACCCACACCGTGAAAAGTCAGCGCTGGTAAAAAAAGAAATGCGAGTATTCCAAACCTTAGTTGGGGCTGATCTTGATGCCGATGGATTACTGGCACCTGCTATCGCATTAGCCACCAAACGTGTTGTTGTAAAACGCCCTGATTACGCTGAGGATTTAGACGGTGTAAAGCCGCATTCTGTGATTGAAACTAAAAAAAATCGCTTCGATTTATACATCAAATCCGCGATGAAATAACCTCTAGTCGAGCATTAAATATTAGTGTTTTAGGTTATTACTATTGGCTTTAGATTGCGAATCTTGATTTTGTTGAGTCTTTGAGGAAAGCTAACTGGCTTTTACCTCAAAAGACTCATCCAAATGTCGTTGGAACTCGGCAGGATATTCTTGCTTAGCAATATGCCTGCACTAGACCAATAAAACATGGTTACAAAATAAAGGTGGCGACTTTGTTGCTCAAATCTGTCGCACGGTCTTTGAGCATTGTGGCTTGGTCTAAATGAGTCATCGCCGATGAGGTGATCTCATCAGTGACATCTTTTATCGCAACAGTATTTTTAGTTATTTCGTTCGTCACCTGTGTTTGCTCTTCTGCTGCTATGGCTATTTGACCCGCCATATCAGAAATCATATTGACCGCTTCAGTGATTTCTTCCAGAGCGTTTGCCGCAGCGTTAACATCATCAACACTGTTATTGGCTAATGTTTTACTACTGTCCATCAAGCAAACAGCTTGTTTGGTTGTGCTTTGTAAGGTTTCGATAGTGGTATAAATCTCTGCCGTTGAGTCTTGAGTCCGACGAGATAATACTCGCACTTCATCAGCCACTACGGCAAAACCACGACCTTGTTCACCCGCACGAGCAGCCTCAATGGCTGCATTTAATGCCAATAAGTTAGTTTGCTCAGCAATCCCTTGAATTGTTGTCAAAATGCTAGAGATGGCTTGTGCATGTAGGCTTAATTTACCAATGACGGTCGTGGTTTCATCTATTTCTGATGCCAACGAATTAATGGTCGTGCGAGTTTTATCAACTAAACCTTTACCTTGAATACTGCTTTGGGTTGACTGTTGTGCCGCCGCAGCAGTACTTTCAGCATTGGCTGCAATTTCATGGGTTGCGCATGACATTTCCGTCACTGCAGTCGCAACCATTGCGACTTCTTGCTGTTGGCGTTGTAGCTCATCAACACTTGTTTGATTTGTAAGTAAACTCTGCTCTGCATCTAAATGCAGTTCGTGCGCCAGATGACGAATATGGCTGATCAGCTGATGTTGACTACTCACAAAGCGGTTAAAGTTATCGGCTAGCACCCCGACTTCATCCTGACTGTCGACAGTGATGCGTTGGGTTAAATCACCATTGCCGTCAGCGATGCGGGATAATGCTTGTGATACACGGCTTAATGGTGCAAGTAACAGGCTTAATAACCATGAAATTGATAACACACTGATAATCAGTACTAATACAGCCAATCCTAGTTGGGTAAACATTAAACTGGCAAGTGGTGCTTCTAGGGTTTGTTGGTCGAGTACAAAAACCAGTTGCCAATCAGTATTCGGTATCTCTTCGCTCCAGAGTAATTTATCTCTGCCTTCAGTATCAAAATAGACAGGTACTAATTTGCCTGTTTGACGACTTGATTGGATCAATTGACTGCTTAACTTATTATCAATAGACGTAATTTTGCCCATCAATTTATTTGCGTCTTTATAAGCAATCACAGTGCCGTCTTTATGCATCATTATGGCATAACCGTTGGCTGGCAGGGACATGCTGTTGACGCTATCGACTAAGCTAGCAATTGAAACATCGCCAGCGACTACGCCATTGCTGGTCGGTTTAGCGATAGTGACGACCAATACATTAAAGGCGACATCTACGTAAGGTTTGGTAATAATTGTTTTACGTGCTTGTTGCGATTGATGGTACCAAGGACGCGATCTAGGATCATAGCCGGTACGATCAATACTCGGGTCTGAATCAATCATTATGCCATTATTGTTACCGAAATAGGTTAGCTGAAAATCGCCGGAGATTTTTGCTTGTTGCAAAGCATTAAGCGTATCACCTTCGACCTTAGTGGCAACTGAGCTGATGATCCGTTTACGATCAGACAACCATCCTTCAATTAGTTTTGCCTGTTGTTTACCAGATTCACTTACCTGATTAACACTACTTTGCAGTAACGAGCTTTTTTGGGTTGAATAGCTGTGCCACGATAATAGTCCAATGACAACCGCAAGGGCGAGGACAACCGATAGTAATATCTTTTGCTTTAGTGAATATGACTTCATATGGGATGTTAATACTGTTTATTTAAATTGAGATACGAAAATAAATACAGCTTTGTGGTTGCTGAATTTAGAATATGAATTGAGATAAGGGAGAGTCATCTCAATCTTGCTTTTATTTTCGCACACATAATAAAGCAACAAAATTAAAATCAATGTATAACAATATTAATGTCGTTTTTGTCATGTTTATAAAATATTCACTGATTCTGAATGTTAATTTTTAATTTAAAATTCTATTAATGTAAATATTAAAAGACATATAAATCCAACTTGTATTTTTTTTGTTTAAAGTATTCACACCTAGTGTATTTATACTAAAAAGGCTTTAAATCTGTTTATCAGGATAGATTGATATTTATCCATTACTGTAGCTTGCGGTCATAAGCATACTGTTACATATTGCTATTAATCGCTAAGTCTAGCAAAAGCTACTTATTGCTGAACACAGCACAGTCACGACCTTGTCCTTTTGCGAGATAAAGTGCCTCATCTGCGCGTTGAAGCCAAGTATCAGCCGTTGTACCCGGTACCCATGGGGCAACGCCAAATGACACGGTTATTTCTTTGCCATCTGGTGTTTTCAACTCTTGCTTAATCGCCGTTTTAAGATTATCAATAAACATATGTTGATCACTCATATTGGGAATTAATAATACAAACTCTTCGCCCCCGAACCGATAAAGTCGATCGTATTTACCAATATGTGAGGTGGTGATAGTTACAAAATCTTTTAGTACTTGGTCTCCAACAGCATGGCCGAACTTGTCATTGACTGTCTTAAAGTAATCTAAATCTAGAATAGCCAATAATTGCTCAATACCATTATTTTCTGCATTAGATAAAGCCGCTTTTATATCTGAGCTCATGGCGCGGCGATTAAATGCGCCAGTGAGTTCATCAATAGTGTTGAGCTTTTTTAGTAAGAGAAACTGCTTCACGCCATGACTGGCATGAATAAATGCACTCATTGATAACATCAAGATTGTTATAACAAAGGAGTTTAATGAAATTGTATTAAAAATATCAGACATGGCCACCATAGCAACGCCAGCGACGAAATTAATACATAAGGCCTCAAGCGGTCTGACTAGAATAAAAGTACTTGCGAAGACAGGATAAACCCACAAAAAACTGTCGATTCCATTTGCTATCACTATGGCTACAACACCGGTATTAATAAATACCGCTGCTATTGCGCTTACTATGCGGATTTTTTTAGAGAAATATGCATAAGCGACCAATGCGACTATGCCTAGTATGAGCGTTATATCAATACCAGCAGCAATAAAGTTACCATCGAGGTAACGTATTACTACAAATGGAAAAACACCCATTATAGCCACAGTACCCAGTAGCAAAAATAATGACAGTTGATATTTTTGCTGTAGTTGATTGATCATAATGCTCTCGCAGTAAAATGAATGATTATTCTTATCAGGCTACATATTACCAAGTGGAAACCTTTTTTACTTGAAAATATGTCAGCAGCAATTTGTTTACATAAAATGCTATCCAATTGAGATTCAATGCTGATGCCTAGATACATGTCTGTTTCTGTCACTTTACTGTCCGGTGAGGTTAGCAACGTCATTGGGAATGATATAACCAAGCTAGCCCACACTCAGCTGTTAACGATAATTTAAGGCGATAATAAATGAGCAGGGGTATTCAAATTATTCTGCTTTAGTGATTTAGAAAACTGATTATTAAGCCTATATTTGAGCGGTTGCTCGCCAACTATTATCGACATTGTCTATCAGAATGCTTGTTCTATATTGTCGGTATAAATACCACCTGAATGTCATCTGGGCGGTATTTGGCCACAATTAAATTACAGCTATGAATAATAGTTAAAATGGATGATTATCGGTTATTCAAGCCGATATTTTGAGCATAATCGTGCAGAGTGAAATCGGATAAAGACTTTTATAGTGACGAATAAACGTGCGCTAAAGCGGCAAATGTTTAGTGAAAAAAATACCGTCTACTTCAATCAGAAATAGCCGGTATTTTTTACTTCTCGTTTAAGGTTATTTACTCATAGTTTGCTACTAGGTTTACCCCCGAATAGTTAGTGTAACCTCTTAGCATCACATGATAAGTCGTTTCAACCGTTGGGGTGAAAGAACAGCTTTCATTGTTACCATTTTTGTAGGGACGACAATCAAAACTGCCTGTGGTCGGTTGTGTGCCGGCTTTGACGTATATATCGGCATCACCGCTACCACCACTCATGGTCACATTGAGGGTGTTATTAGCTGGTACGACGACCTTATAAAAGGTTTGTGAACTGCTTGCACCGCTTAATCCTGTTCTTGGAACACCATTAACAAGACAATCACTGTCTGTACAACTACTTCCGCCACCTAGATTGTAGTCCGCAGTAAGGTTAGCATTAGCGAAGGCTGAGTAACCTTGGATCATAACGTACCATTTACCAGCAGCAGGATTAGTGAAGTCGCAGCTTTCATTATTACCATTTTGAAATGGACGACATTGATAACTATTAATGGTCGGTTTAACCCCTTGGCTGACATACATATCGGCATCACCAGAACCACCAGCTAAGGTAACCGCAAGGCTGGTTGCATTGGTTGGCACATCAATGAAATAGTAACTTGTTGAGCCCTGGCCCCCGCTTGTTGCAATAGCTTGACCATCAAGAAGTTCAGTGTCAGAAGGCGGCGGCGGACAGTTATCACCACAACCACCATCGCCATCCAGTGAGAACAGCAGTGAATTTGGCGATCCAGTTTTTGCATCAGATACCTTACCGCTACTTGCTCTTGTCGCCAGCAAGTTAGTCACTTGTGTTGGAGTCATACTGGGGGTTTCATTAAGATATAGCGCAGCAACCCCCGCAACATGTGGCGCGGCCATTGAAGTACCACTAATGGTGTTAGTTGCACTGTTTGAAGTGTACCAAGCCGAGGTGATGCTTGAGCCTGGGGCATAAATATCAAGACAAGTACCATAGTTTGAAAAGCTTGAGCGTGAATCAGAGCTGGTTGTTGATCCCACAGTAATCGCATCGGCGGCACGAGCTGGAGAGTAATTACAAGCATTGCTATTGTCATTACCTGCAGCAACCACAAAACTAATCCCTGCAGCAACCGCAGCATTAACGGCATCATCTGTTGCTTGTGATGCACCACCACCTAGGCTCATGTTGGCTACAGAAGGACCAGAGGCATTATTTTTGACCCAATTAATGCCTGCAATCACTCCAGAGTTACTGCCTGAACCACTACAACTGAGTACCCGTACCCCAACAATATTGACATTTTTTGCAACCCCATAGCTGGCACCACCGATTGTGCCCGCAACATGAGTACCATGGCCATTACAGTCTGTGGTATCTGAGTCGTTATCGATAAAGTCATATCCACTGGTGGCTCGTCCACCAAATTCATTATGGCTATTGAGTACCCCTGTATCGATAATATAGGCGGTGACCCCTGTACCATCATAATCGTAATGGTAGTTGTTATCGAAAGGCAGATCTCGCTGATCTATTCTGTCTAAGCCCCACGTTGGACTGCCTTGATCGCTACTGGCAGACATAATAGGGGAGATCGACATCATTTGATCTTGTTCTATGTATTTAATTTTAGGGTCATCTTGAAGTTCAGCGATCTGCTTGGCATTGGCTTTAATCAATACGCCATTTAGTGCGTTACCGAAGTTTTTCACCACGCTAATATTGTAATCATTAGCGAGAATGTTGGCTTGTTGAGTGGAAAAATTAGCTAACGCGGATGTATCTTGTAGATTTAAAATACTCGGGGTATTAAAGACCACTATATAGGTATCTTTAATGGCTTTGTTACTGTTCACTGGAAGTAATTGTGCTGCTTGGGATTGCATTGGAAGTGTGCTCAGGGCTGCCAATACTGCGAGGGCTATTTTATGTTTGTGTTCCATACGATTCTCCATTTTTTTTATAGTCTCCATAAACGACGAGACCTCTAAAAAGTAGGATATGCAGCCATATTTTTATTAAAAATGGTTTGATTAGGAAATGACAAACGATTATCAATTGTAACTATTTAGTTACATCTCGAGCTTAAAATACCTTATTAGGATAAACGTTGTAAAAAAAGTCTTAGTACAAAAGTAGGTGGCAACGAAATACTTAAAAAATATCAATAATGACAATGAATTGCTTATTATGGTTTAGTATTCTGATGTTAAATTTTTTCAGTTAGCTTGAAATTTGTCAGCCTTTAGGTTGAGTAAGTTTTTATGCCGTCATACATAAGTTGTAAATGCATCGTTTTGTGAAATCTTTTACACTTAATAACATAACGTCGCCTGCTTACTCTCAAATTTGTCATCCTAAAGTTGTGGACTTAGTGATACTCAGTCGGTAACTTTCAGCCCGAATCATTTTTATCTAGGCTTAACTTATCACTTTGATTTTATATTAAGCGGATCGTATAAAAGTTTACTGACTTTATTGAATAACTAAATTATGCAGGAATAACTGCTAAAGAAAAGCTACTCGAATGAGTAGCTTTTTTGTAACGCATTGACTAGGTAAAAGTATAAGGTACTTTAATTATTTAACATGACTTGGTTTGATTTCGAAATATTCAGATTTCTGATTAAACCGTCGTAGTCATCATTTTGGATGTCACCGACAGTCATTTGAATATTGCTATTAAGTCCTGATCTTTGTAAATTTTCGGGACGGTTAGCGATATCTTCAGCTGTTAGTGGATATGCTTCACTAGCATCAATATTAAATTGACTCGAATCGATAGCGGTAAACTTACCACTAATAGGCGCACCATGTTGTCGACTAATATTAGCCAATATCCATTCGAAATTGTTTTTACTGTTTGCGGAGTTAACTGCAGTAGGCCAATCCCATACACCGTAACCGTTAATATCCTGATGAAGATATTGATCAACTAAGGCTTCTGGCCCATTAAGATTATTCGCATTCGCTCCACCAAAAGTATAAGGGAAGTTAGGTCTATTTGTCGGATGATCAATATGCGCATTACCACCCCATTTTAAGAAGTTCTCATATTTTATATCGTACATCATAAATAAACTGGAGGTATAAGGAACATCCGCCTTTTGTTTAAATAGGGTGATTGATATATAACGTTTGCTACGAGGCGGCATCATTGCTCGATATTGTGCTTGGCTAGAAATCGTTGTACTTTTGCCGTCGGTTTCACTCCAGCCTTGGCTTGCAGAAAATTCGGCGCTGATTTCAGAACTCGCTCCGCCAATTCCAGGAATACCCACTTCGTATTTATTGGTGACACCAATTTTTTCAGAGAAGGAGAAATTATCAGTTTTTGCCCAACTGGTGGTGTAGTCATAATTTAGGGTGGCTACACCGGTATCTTCGGTGTCTCCCCAGTTATAAATCACCACGGGAGCAGTATAAATAGCTTCGCGATCATAAACTTGAGCAGAACCTAACCGTAAGTCTTGAGGGTTAGTTACAAAATGTATATTTTGTAAATTAACCTTCAAACGCTCACTTGAGCGGTAGCCGCCAGCATGTGGATCATTGCTATTATAGCGTGCTTTGAGACTATACTCGTTGCCCGATTCTCTTCTTACTTCTATATCCTGACCAACATACTGTGATGCGGTACCACCAGCCCAAGCATACCCAAGGTGATGACCTAGGGAGAATAGTGAGCTGATAAACGATGGGTTAGAAATAACATCATTTTTAAGTGAATCAAGATCAGGGGCGGCGTGCTCTACCATAGACAGTTTTGGAATAGTATTAGGGATAGCAGCTTCCACAAAGTAAGAGGTTGCTCCTAAAGCAGTTAAACAGGATAAGGTTAATATTTTTATATTTGATTTTGTTCTCATGATTATTCCTTTATTTTAATTAAAAGTGTCCTTCATTGAGCGCGCAAATAGATATTATATGTACTCAGGAAACATATATTTAATCATTACTACTATGCGCATTTAAAAGCTAACACTTTTATATTTTTTAAACAAAATAAAAATATATTAAATCTAAAGTTGTTTTGTTATTGTTAAATTTGTTAATTAGTGTGGTTTTTAAATTGATCCCGCTTTATTTTAATAGTGTATTTACTTTATTTTTAATGATTTATTTACGCTGTAATTAGTATGTTTACTTTAAAGTAAATTTTATTCTATATTAAATAATACGGCATGCTTAATATCTTAAGTAATATAATCGATTTAATTCATTAAACAATATGATGTGTTGTATGGGTTTAATAGCATGGCATACTTAATATGTTAATTGTCATGGTTTACTTATCTATTTTAAGAGAAAGCTATAGTAGTAGCATAAGTAGGGTAATATATTGATAGGTTTTCTAATATTATCTAAATAAGTCTTCTATTATTTATCTTCGTTTAGTGAAGAAAGTTTATAAGAGTATATATTGCCGTCGAAAATCGCAGCGACGATAGCTAATAGGTCACTGCGAATTATAATAATCCAATACCTTACCTTAAAATACCTACCACATTAATAAACAGCTTGATCCACACAGCCATAATCACTGAACTAGCGACCTAATGTTGTTCGCTGTCGCTTTCAACACAGTTATCTGGCTGACAATGCTGATGTGCTAAGGTTATAAACGCCTTCGCCGCCGCGGTTTGGTAGGCTCCTTTTCGCTGGAGCAATACTGCTGTACGTTGCAGTAAAGAGGGGGTTAGGGCGATAGCGACGAGTTCATCTCGCTCGCCAGTAATGTTTGACGGCAGCAAAGTGGCAAGCTGAGTATTGCGCACAATCTCAATAACTGCACTGAGTGAGTTAGCCTCCATCAACACCTTTGGTTGTACTTGATGCTGACGGCAATAACGTTCAATTTGTTCACGGGTAGCAAATTCATTACTTAATAATACCATTGACTGCTGGTTTAATATTTGCAGATTAACGACTGACTCTTGCGCAAGAGGGTGATCTTTTCTCACGACTAATGCCAAGGTTTCTACCAGAAGAGTCTGCGATTCAATATCCGCAGAATACACATTTTCAAATGCGATACCGACATCAAATTCGTCTTCCAGCAATCGCTGTTCCATTTGCTCCTGTGACATTTCCTTCATGCTCAGTGTCACCTTGGGGTAACGCTCATGAAATACTTTTATCAAAGGACCGATAAGGTAGGTCGTAAAGGTTGGTGTAATAGCAATACGCAGTTCTCCACTACTGAGGTTTTTCACATCATTAATCGCTCGCTTGCCTTCTTGTAGATCCTGGAGGGCGTTACGCGCATAGCGGGCATACATTTCTCCAGCATCTGTTAGACGTACGCTGCGTCCTGAACGATCAAATAGCTGGCAACCTAATTGTTCTTCTAATTGTTTGATCTGCTGAGATAACGCCGGTTGTGAAACATACAGTGAAGTTGCAGCCCGAGTGAAGCTGCGATATTCCGCCACCGCGAGAAAATAGTTGATGTGTCGTAATAGCATATGCGATCCGATGTATAAGTATTGCTTATCGATATCATAATAAACCAGTATTTTACCTTATTCTAGTGTGGGCGTAGCATTCACTGTATTGCAAGGCAGAGGTCACTATGATGAAAAATATTATTGAAGGTTTTTTAAAGTTTAAAACTGACGTATTCCCCGAACGTGCAGAGATGTTCAAGAGTTTGGCTACCAGCCAACATCCACGCACATTATTCATTTCTTGCTCGGACAGTCGCTTAGTGCCTGAGTTGGTGACCCAGCATGAACCGGGTGGCCTGTTTGTTATTCGTAACGCCGGTAATATTGTACCGTCTTATGGGCCTGAACCCGGCGGTGTTTCGGCATCGGTGGAGTACGCCGTAACCGCATTACAAGTCACCGACGTTGTTATCTGTGGACATTCTGATTGTGGAGCGATGACCGCGATTGCCACCTGCAAGTGTATGGATCACATGCCTGCGGTGGGCAGTTGGCTGCGCTATGCCGACTCTGCTCGTATCGTCAATGAAGCCCGCCAGCACACAAGTGAACGCGCACGGATTGAAGCTATGGTGCGAGAAAATGTCATCGCTCAGCTTGATAATATTAGAACGCATCCCTCGGTCCGCCTCGCGTTAGGAGAAGGCCGTCTGGCTTTGCACGGCTGGGTCTACGATATCGAGTCAGGCAGTATTGATGCCTTGGACTACCACACCAATACTTTCGTTTCCCTTGCGGACTATCCTGATGTCCGTGCAACCCACACACAGCTAAAGGTTGCTGTGTAAATAAAACACAATAGAGGTATTATTATGATCCAATCACAAATTAGCCATACTGCTCGCCAAGCATTAACCGATCTCATTATTGCAGCCAAAGCAGAAAAGAATCTTTCATTTGAACAAATCGCCCAGGGTACTGGCTTAAGTGATGTATTCGTTACAGCGGCTTTGCTAGGTCAGCAGCCTTTGCCAGCCGACGCCGCTAAGCAAGTTGGCGAAACGCTTGGTCTTGATGCTAGTGCGATTACGTTGCTGCAAGCTATCCCATTACGCGGCAGTGTTGAAAATAGTATCCCTACAGATCCGACGATTTATCGTTTCTACGAGATGATGCAAGTATACGGTACGACCTTAAAATCCTTAGTGCACGAACAGTTCGGTGATGGGATAATCAGCGCAATCAATTTTAAAATGGATATCAAGAAGGTTGAAGATCCTGAAGGTGGCTCGCGCGCAGTGATTACCCTTGATGGTAAATTCTTACCCTACAAGCCTTTTTAAAACCAAATCATTTCACCATAGTCGGCACTTAGTGCCGATTATTTTTTTCACCAATAGGATTATCCATTACTCATGAGTGAAGATCATACTACCGCAGCACGCCAGTCGGTATTATCCATGTTGTGGCCGATGCTCATTATTGCTGGGATGGCAATCAATTTACGGCCGACACTTACCGCCATAGGCCCTTTGCTGGACGACATTACTGCCACTACCGGTTTAGGCTTACAAGCCGCATCCTTACTTACAGTGTTACCTATGTTATGTATGGGGATATTTGCCTTATTGCTGCCTTGGTTGGGCAGATTATTTAGCGAGAGTGTGTGGATAACTGCAGGCCTTGTTGCAATTGCTTTGGCGAGTTTTTGGCGTTTATGGCTCAACGATAGTGGCGCGCTGATTGCCAGTGCATTGCTGGCGGGTACAGGCATCGCAATTGTACAGGCGATACTTCCTGGTTTAGTTAAACGCTGGTATCCACAACGTGTGCCACTAGCAATGGGAGGATATTCTGCCTCACTTATGGCTGGTGGAGGTATAGCCGCAGTCATTAGCCCGCTAGTGGCTAACCATCAAGGTCATTGGCAATCTGGGCTTGGTATTTGGCTAATACCGGCCTTGATAGCACTGTTATTGTGGTGGACAAGGCCCAGAGAAAATCTACATATTAGCGACAATAGCGTTAAGATTAATTTTTTTACTAATCGCCGTGCATGGTTACTGGCTTGCTACTTTGGGCTGGCTAACGGCGGTTACGCCTGCATGATTGCATGGTTACCAAGTTATGCTCAGGAATTAGGTTGGAGCGCTCAAGATAGCGGTGAACTCATTGGGATTATGACGATATTTCAAGTAGTTGGTGCTCTGGCAGCTCCGGCATTATCTGCTGGTCGTCTTGATAGACGTCCTTGGTTATTTTTTGCGGTCGGTATTCAGCTAGTTGGATTTTGCGGATTAATGTTAGCGCCTGAGTTAATGTTAACCTCATGGGTTGCGATGATCGGCTACGGCCTTGGTGGCTGCTTTGCGCTGACTCTGACCGTAACGCTTGACCACTTATCTTCACCTAAACTGGCCGGAGCATTAACCGCTTTTGTCCAAGGTGTTGGTTTTATCGTGACAGCGGTTATCCCTTATATCGCTGGAGCCCTTCGCCAATGGAGTGGCAGTTTTCAAACTTCCTGGCTTATGGTGATAGTGACCCTTACATTTATGTTTTTGGTTACCATAACGTTTTCGCCTAGCAGATATGCTAAGGCAATGAATTTAACCGCCGCTTAAAGGCTTATGGTTAGAGTTACATACTATAGGGATGCTTTGAGCGCGCCAATTAAAGCTGCTGAGCTTGGGCAGAGCGATGCTCAATATGTTTTGGGAACACGATTAATTGCCAACCAAGATCAAGCTGAGGGTGATAAATGGATAAAACAAAGTGCTGAATTAGGCAATAAAAAAGCGCTTAAATATCTCAACCGCAGTGTGTAATATTTGCTAATAACATAACGGCTATAACGATGTTGTAATAGCCGCTTGGTGGTTTTTTATCCGCGAACTGACTTGCTTAAGGTGGTGTTTCTGCCACCACCTAAACCGCATAAAGCACACAATACGCCTGCAATCGCACATAACCATAATGGAACATCCCAACTGCCGGTTGCAGTGTGTAGCGCGCCTGCGACCATAGGTCCAACGGCTGCCAGTAAATAGCCGACACTTTGTGACATACCAGAAAGTGATGCGGCTTGGTGCGGGTTATCGGTGCGCAAACTAATAAACGATAAGCCTAAAATAAAACAAGCCCCAGAGCAAAAGCCCAGCATTAGTGTCCACACAAAAGCAAAGTGAGGCATATACAGCAGACCAAGGGCACTGAGCGCACTGAGTAGTGCCAGAATAAAGCTCAGCGCACTTTGATCTTTTAACTTAGCCAGTAACGGAATTAATACTAAGCCTGGCAGTGCTGTCGCAATTTGAAAAGCGCCATGATACGCCCCGGCTTCAACGGCTGAGTGGCCAGTATCAGTCAGTATGCTTGGCAACCAAGTAATAATGATGTAATTCAGAAATGAGTTTAGGCCTAATAACAAACTAATTTGCCAGGCTAAAAGATAACGCCAAACACTTTTTGAGGCAGCCGATTGATGTGCACAATAGCTTGGTTTAGTGTGTTTACCCAGCTGAGCTGTCCAGACGATTAAGCTGGCAATTGTAATGATGGCTGCCGAGCCCAGAGCAAATTGCCAGCCTAAACCATTGAGTTGGCTAAGGGGAAATACCAAGGTTGAAAACCCACCAGAGGTGACTCCCATAGTCAGCACGTAGGCTGAGGTCATCAGTGCTACTTTCGTGGCAAAATCACGTTTAATCAGACTGGGTAATAACACGTTGGCAATCGCGATTCCGACACCAATAATAGCGGTACCGATAAAGAGCATGGTTGAGGAGTCGATAAACCGAGCGGCAATACCTAAGAAGATCAAGATTAACGCGGTAAATAATGCGTGTTCTAAACCTTGTTTTCTAGCAAACACTGCCGCCATCGGTGAAATAACGGCAAAGGCAATTAACGGTAATGTCGTTAAAAAGCCTGCTTGCGATCCGGTCAGGCCAAAGTGACTAATAATTTGCTCCAGTACTGGGGCAATCCCAGTAAAAGGCGCGCGTAAATTTGCTGCAATAAGCAAAATGCCCAGCACCAGTAATATGCCTGAGAAGCGCGATTTCGGTTTGTTATGTAAGATAGCTGAAGTCATACCGTTTTTTTGTTTTTAACGTCAATAATGGTCGCTAGTATAAAGATTTGCCGGACGTTATAATTTAGAAATAGTGACATTTAATGATTGAAAACTGACAAAACGATGTTTGATGCAATTGGCTGGGATGAAATCAAGAATTTTGAAGATATGCCGCAAGCTATTATCGCCAAAATTGAGCATACCTGTGCCAGCCACGAAATTCCGTTACACACTCACCCTAAAGGGCAGTTGATTTTAGCTTTGCATGGTTATGTCACCTGTGAGGTGTCTGCAAAAATGTGGATGGTGCCAACCCATAGTGCCATTTGGATCCCGGCAAATAAAGTCCACAGTAACCGCGCATCAGACAATGCCCAGTTATGTCACTTATTTATTGACAATACGATGTTCAAAATGCCGCTCAATACTTGTACTTTGGCGATTACGCCCTTAGTAAAAGAGCTGATGTGTGAGCTTGCAGGGCGTGATCAGCATTATGATTTATCCAGTAACACGGCACGATTAGCGCAGGTTTTATTGGATCAACTGATTGAGATGCCTATTCAGCATTTAGATGTTGCCTTGTCTAAACATGTTGTTATTCAGGCGATGAGTCAACAATTGATAAGCCAACCTAGCGACAGAAAAACACTACCACAATGGGCCGAACAATTTGCATTAACCGAGCGCACATTAGCGCGGCTGATCAAAAAAGAAACCGGTATGACATTTGGAAAGTGGCGCACCCAAATTCATATTATTACCTCACTGCAAGCGCTATCAGATAAGCACAGTGTGCAGCATGTTTCTGAGTTATTAGGCTATGAGTCGGTCAGTGCTTTTATTACCATGTTTAAAAAAGTCATGAAAAAATCGCCGATGAAATACATGAGCGAATTAAAGGCTTACTAGCCTCAATCTAGGCTTATCAAACAAGCAACTCGGCTGCAATTTATTGGTGATATTTTAGCATAAAATGGTATTTGAATAACGGATAAAAAAGCCCCAACATTTGTGTTGAGGCTGGGTTTTATATAGCAGTTTGGTATGCGATGAATATGCTCGTTGAGCTGACAATACTCATCTTAGCAACCTTGCTTGATTAGAAGGTATAACCAACATCTAAGCTAAGTGAGCGACCTGCCGCGGCAACTCGTCCAGCGGGAGAAACATCTAAGCCTCTAAAGTAATACTGGTTATCAAATAGATTGTTAACCGATAAACCGACTTTTAAGCCGTGATTATCTTGTTTGAAAAACTCAGTGCCAATATTGAAGTTAACCACGGTATAAGCAGGCACTTCGCCTGCTGTGCCTGAAACATTTTCTTCTACTGTGTTAGCCAGATCAGAAAATGACTTGCTGTAGTAGAACGCCATCAAGCCTAAATCTATCTCGTTGATGCTATACATAGCACTGGCAGACAGTTGATGTTTAGACACATATGCTAATTCGTTCCCCGCAAATTCGCCGTCAAGTTGTTCGGTATCTAAATAATTATAGCTGCCACTTAATATCAAATCTGGAAGAGCCATTGGTGAATATGTGCCTTCTAATTCAATACCTTGGTTACGCGTTTGGCCAATATTCACAAACATTCTGATATCGTTGTCGTATTCAATTTTGTTTTCAAAATCGATACGGTATGCCGCAATACTTAAGTTACTTCTTGGTGTGGGGGTAAAGCGCACACCGGCTTCATAGTTCCAAGATAGCTCTGACTCCAGAGTTTGATCTTTAGGCCATAACTGTGAAATTTGTGGTGTTCTAAGTGAACGTTGCGCATTGGTATAAGCAAACCAATTTGAACTGAATTCATAACCTAAGGTGATCCCAGGTAGCCATTCGGTAACATGGTTATCTTGGCTATAGTCTTGACCAAGATTGCTAAAGGTCATATGAACATCTTCATATCTCAGGCCTGGGGTAATCGATAATGTATCATCAAAAAAGCCCAGTTTGTTGCTGACATAGTAAGCCATGGCATTGGTATCCATCTGCCAGTCACGTGGTCGAGTTGCGACTTGTGACGATTTGTCTATGTGGTTAAGTTGATAACTAATGTCTTCATTAACGTAACGTACACCAGCAATAATATGCTGACTGATATCGCCATCAATAAGAAGACTTGTCGTGGGTTCGATACCAAACACGGTAAAGTCTCGTGGGGAGTTACGCAAATGAGTGGCTTCTTGTGTGGTATCACTCCAGCTTGTTCCTAGATTGCCGTCTGTGTCTTGGCTGGCATCATAAAAGTCCCACTGGAAATTACGTGAGCTTTTATTACCAAATACGCTGAGATCAACTTCGCCATAGTCGATGATGCTCGAATCATCGAGAACATGATTGTATTTTAATGCGACTCGTTTAGTGTCTGCGTTAAATTCATCATTAGGACGTAAAGATTGCTCTCGATCGGCTTCATAGGCTGGTGTGTTCAGTGCACCTGGTAGTTCAGAAAATGCATCGTAGTATTGTAATGTCGCATCTAAGCTATTTTGCTCATCGATATTCCATACGGTTTTTAACATCAGGTTTTTAATATCGGTTTCTGAGTGTTCACGAAACGATTCGCCCTTGGTTATGTTGCCATCAAAACGCATTGAAAAGTCATCATTAACGGCACCGCCAGTACTAATGTTGGTATCAAATAGGTTACGGCTGTCACCAAAGAAGGTCACCCGTTCATTGACGCTAGTTTCCCAGTCAGTTGGGATCGACTTTGAAATAAGATTAATGACTCCACCGACGTTGTTCGGGCCATATTGGATTGATGCGCCACCGCGAGCAACATCGATTCTATCGATCATAAATAAGGTTGCCGGGAATAATGACTGTCCAGTGTGGCCATATGGCGCCAGTGTCATTGGAATGCCATCCAGTAATACTTGGGCGTAGCCGCTGCGGCTGCTATCTAAGCCACGTACAGAGATATTAGGCAGAATACCGGTTCCGGTTTCATCCTTAATTTTGATCCCCGGGACTTGTTGTAATGCGGTATCGATTGATCGTGCCGCCGTTCGTGATATTTGATCCGCTGTAATGATGGAGCGGTTACCGGTATAGGTTTTTAAATCTGCTACTTCAGAATTGCCTAGCAGGCTGCCTGTTACCACAATCACTTCAGGCTTGGTTTTAGGCTGACTTTTGTCAGCAAACGCTGAAGAACTGGCAAGACTGGCAGTGATTGCGACAGCAATGGTGGTCAAAGTAAATCTGGTTTTTTCAGTTAACATGCATATTCCCTATGTATCATTTAGTCTGTTTTAATGTGTCAAGTTGGTGCTTAAACGTTTTGAAAATCATGCCGCGGTCTTCACCGATTAAAAATGCTTTTGTGCCTTTTTCATGCCAGCTCGCTTGTTGTTCTGGAGTGCGAGGAATGGCGCAAAAGGTGACATTTTGGGCTTGGCAAAGGTGGGCCATTTTATGGATTTGGGCTTGAACATCGGCGTGGGTAACTTGTGTGCCATAACCTAGAGATAAGCTGAGATCTAATGCGCCTTCGATAATCATATCGACTTGCGCTAGCTTGACGATGTCAGGTAATGCCGCCATGCCATTGATGCATTCAATCATCAGACACACCACCACTTCTCGATTCGCTAAATCGATATAGTCTTGGAGGGCAAGGGTGCCAAAACCGGTATTACGTCCTCCCGAAATACCTCGAGTACCCAAGGGGGGATATTTAGCGGCTGCGATCGCATTGTTTGCCATTGCCAGGCTAGATATTCTCGACACCACAATTCCAGCCGCTCCAGCATCTAAAACTCTACCTATGGTTGCGGCGTTGTCGTCTGGCACTCTGACTAGCAGTGGCAGCCCTGAGCAATTTGCTGCACGAATGCAGTGTGCCAAAGTGTCATCTGAGATAAGCACATGCTCAGTATCTAGAACGGCAAAATCAAATCCTGCATAAGCAAACATTTCACATATGACTGGAGAGGGAACTGAATTTAAGATCCCAAAAACCGTTTCTTGGTTGCTTAGTTTTGATTTGAGCGAGTGGAAGAACAGCATAATGGTCAAAATATTTTTTTTTGTTAATGATTTCGATAAGTATTCTCATTTGCGTTTGCCGGGTCAAGTAGTTTATGACGACTTGCTTACGATGCCGTTACTCAATTTCCTGTCTTAGTAATATTTTTCCTTATTTTCCAATTAGTTTAAGCCAAGTAGTCATTTTTTATTAATGTCATTTTCGAATGTAAATTTTATTTAAATAGTAATGATTATCATTTACATTGTTTCGGTGCAGCGAGAATCCTCATCCTAGTTACCGTGATTGAGGACCATATTGCCGTTAAATAGCGTTAGTATTTTTTGAGTATAGGAATGTAAGTTATGCAACCTAAATTAGTTTTGATTACACATGTGGAAAATCGAGCTGTGGTGGAAGGTTTTGTACCAGCAGCACTCAATTTAGGCTACGAAATATGGTTACTGACCGATCATGGTTTAGCACATAAACAATATTTTGTCGGCCAAATACAGTCTCCAGATCATATTATCGAATGTGATGTATTCAACCCTCTTGCCATTATCGATTGCTTACATACTTTAGGTGTTTCACCCGATATCGTTTTTTCTAATAGTGATCACTTGCAAACATCAACTGCGATGGTGGCTGATTATTTTGCTTGCGCAGCGAAAAATTGGCATGTGTGTTACCAAGCTAAAAATAAAGCGGCGATGCGCGCTAAGTTATTGGCGCTTGGTTTACCCAGTACATGGGCTTTTAGTTGGTCTGTAGGGCATGACTTACCTAGTAATATGCCCTTTCCTTTAGTCGCGAAACCTCGTGAAGGTGTTGCGAGTATGGGAGTGGCTTTATGCCAAAATACTGAAGAATTAATGGCGTATGCGGCCAACATCGGTTGTTCAGAGAGTGTGATTTTACTTGAGTCTTATTTGCAAGGGCCACTATTTACATTAGAAACCCTAGGCGATGGCCAGACCTTGCATGCCATAGGTGGGTTTGATGTGTCTTTATCGCCCCCGCCTTATTTTATTGAAACTCAAGCTTATTGGAATGGGGCAATTTGCACGCAATATCGTCAACAAGCATTGGCTCAGATTAGCGCTTTTGGGATTAATTTTGGGGTGTGCCACAGTGAATTTATATTGACAGACAGCGGACCGGTTTTAGTTGAAATGAATTACCGTAGTATCGGCGATGGCCGCGAGTTTCTTCTTAATGATGTGCTTAATTTTAACTGGTTTGAAACGATTTTATTAGTCCACGCAGGTAAGGAGTTAGCTGAATTAGATACCGACACCAGTGATGCCTTAATCCGCTATTTTCCGGCTAACGAAGAGGGCAGTCTTAGTGCGTGTCCTATGCCATTAGCGGTGGATCATTTAACCCATCATGCACACTATTTGCCTATTAAGTCGATAGGCGATGAAATTCGACTCAGTCATTCCAATAAAGATTACCTTGGCGTGCTTACGGTTTGGGGGCGGGATTTTTTGAGTCTTCAGGCCACGGCTGATGTGTTATCGCAGGATTTAACCTGGGAGTTTAACTAATGACCACGGATAAACAGTATATCGGCCAACGTATTATCGATGCCTGCCTCAGAGAAAATGTCTGTGAACTGATGTCTAAAGGCGAGATTGTTGCGGCAATACCGCCAGCATTGAACCGACACTGGCCCGACGCTAAGCCTGCCGCTTGGCTTAAGATCAGTCATTTTTCGCAGCGAGTTATCTATGTGCCAGTGATTGCCAGTCAATATATGCAGACATGGCGAGCCGTCTCTGATACTTGGCTAAGCCACAAGCTGGCCAACAAAAATGATACCCCATTGTACCAACAAGGTTATCGAGCTTGGCTTACGGAATTGGCCGCAGATTTACCGCCAGAATCTAACGCCCTGTTCCTCGACTATATTGCAGAAGCGGACTGTGCGGTATCCCATAGGGCGCTTTGTAGACAAGCATTTAATGCTCGGAAAGAGGCATTAAGTGTCCCATTGAGCACCATGAAAGGTTGGCATAAAAGTATGCTGTTCAGCGATCAGGTCGCATCGTATTTAGACCATCCTTATTATCCAACCGCACGAGCCAAAGTCGGTTTTGACTCTCAAGCGATGACATTATTTGCACCAGAGTTTGCCGCCCAATTTGAGCTTTATTGGTTAGCGATTTCTAAAGAGTTAGTGACGTTAACCTCGTTAGTGCCAGAGTGTTGGCCAAGTATGACTGAGGTTGGACTCGATGAGTCGCTCACAGACACACATTGTTTATTTCCATTACATCCGTTAACGGCTCTCAGTTTGGATGTCTTGCCAGAGGGAGTGCTTCTAGCTCCTCAATCGGCGCTTACGGTGCAGGCCAGTTTATCCGTTCGAACATTAGCTGTGGTCAATACTCCAGGCGTGCATATTAAGGTGCCATTATTGATGGCGACCTTAGGGGCTAAGAATATTCGCTCCATAAAACCGAGTACTTTATATGACGGACATTGGTTTGAACGCACGCTGACAGCATTGGCGCAACGCGATGATGTATTAGGTGAGAGCATTGAGCATGTGGATGAACAACATGGTGGTCACTTAGGCGACCATAAACTGTTTGCTTATATCGTGCGTCGTTATCCACCAACCATGCAAGATAAGCAGTTAGTTCCAGTTGCTGCACTTGCCAGTGTCATGCCTGACGGACGCCTATATTTAGTGCATTTAGCGGATCGATATTACCAAGGCCATTGGGATGTTTGGTTTAGCCAATATTTACAGCTTATGCTCAAGGTGCATTTACGTTTGTGGTTAAAGTATGGCATCGCATTAGAGTCAAACCAGCAAAATGCTATTTTGGCCTATCATCAAGATTCACGCTTATCCTTAGTGATGAAAGACAATGACTCAGCCAGATTGCTGCTGAGTCGTTATCAAGCGAGTTTGTCAAAAGACGAAGCGCTTGAACATGATGCAGCACAACTTATCGATCGCAGGATCATAGTCAATGATGATCAAGCCTTAGCACAAATGTTTACCACGATTACCTTGCAGCTAGACATAGCCGCCATTATTGAAGCGATTGCCGAAGCGGGAATGGCACCAGCAGGGCAGCTTTATCGTCAATTGCGTGATTGCTTAATCGACCAATTAGCGTCGCTCCAGGCGCAGGGAATAGAGACTGACTATGCTCGGAATTATTTGCTAAATCAGCCCATGCTGCCAGTTAAATACCTGCTTTGCTCTGGCAGCTTGCTGAGTAAAGCGCAATCAGGCGCGACCGATGTCAATAAATTTTATGGCCAAAGTGCGCCAAACTTTTTACGTGCCTCGCGAGAGCAATCTCAGCTTGAACAGCACGATGAAGACGTTTTTGCATTGGGTGAGGCCGTAGTATGAGAGTGATTTCAGTTGTACTGTTTTGTCACTTTCTCACGGCATTTACTGCTCTGGGCATGCCACTTTTTCTCCCTCGGATGCTGGCGAGTTTAGGGGGAGATGAATCAGGTTATCTGGTGGGGCTAATGTTTATTGTGCCGACGATCTGCACCGCATTATCGGCACCTTGGTGGGGCAAGTTTGCCGATAGGTATGGCAAGAAGACTTCATTGTTGCGGGCTCAAATCGGTTTAGTGTTGGGGTTCTTGTTATCCGGTTTTGCTGATTCCGTATCTATGTTTGCTATCGGCTTAGTCGTACAAGGGATCAGTGGCGGTACGCTTGCAGCATCGAATGCTTATTTGAGTCGCTTTTATCAAGGTAAGGCTTTAGCTAATAACCTTAATCTGACTCAAAGTTCTGCACGATTAGCTTTAGTGAGTGCACCAATCATCTTAGGTCTATTTACTCATATTGATGATCCATTAATGATTTATCGTGTGCTGGCATTACTGCCTTTGCTGGCATTGTTTATTTGCATCGGCTTACCAAAAGATGACGTGGTCGTCAGTCAGGCTGTTGTGGCTAGATCAATCATTGCCCCACCGGCAAGCGCTCAGAGTCAGACCTTCTATAAGGTACTTTGGTTACAGTTTTTCTTCTGTTTTGCCATGGTTGTGACCTTTCCCTACTTTCTGCCATACAGTGAACAGCTGGGCATTGAGGGTGATGCATTAAGTGGTTTTTACTATAGCCTGCCACACCTTATCTATTTGTTATTGGCCTTTAATATTAAATCCATAACCTTGTCTGCTAAGTCGCAAACTCAACTTGGACTCGTCCTGTTTGCGGGGGCGTGTTTAGGGCAATTTTTATTGCATAACAGCACTGGCTTATGGGCTCTGCGGGTTTTGTTTGGATTAGGTATGGTGCTTATTTTCAATGGTCTGCATCTCATTGTCAGCCGCAGTATTGAGCAAGGTAGCGCCGGACTTTCCTTTGGTCGTTTCGATGCTTGGGGCAAATGGGCCGGTGTGATTGCAGGAATTGGTGCGAGCAGCGTGACTCAAGTAGCCGGGTTGCAGTTTCCTTTTTTACTCGCAGCATTGAGCTGTGGTTGTGCACTAGTAGGGCTTAAGTTTTTTTACAAGGAGGTAGAGCAACATGTTTATGCAATCCAAGAGTGATATTAAGCCAGTGCAGGCTAAATATAGCCTGCAGATTTACCGCGAACAGGCCGAATTTAATGCAATAAGCTGTTTGCTTAATTGCTACTTACGCGAGTTTGCCATTGTACGTCAAGAGGTTGATTTTGATGATACTCATCCAGATTGCCCACTTTCCTTGTCGCAGTGTTTAACGCGCGACCAGCAAAAAGTTCGTCTCAAGCTTCCTGAGTCGAACGCCACATTGCTGTTCGTTGCCGACAGAGTGAGCTTGCTTGGTCGAATTCGTTTTACCCCTCAGCTCTATTTAAAAAAGTTAGGCTGTGTTTGGCAACTCAGTAGTGCTGAACAGATAACACAACTGCTGTTAGCGCACCTGGCCAAGATCACCTGTACTGAGTTTAATCATGAGTTATTAGCCCAAATAGGCAACAGTATTGCGGTAACCCAAGCATTTTTGCAGCGGTTATCGCAACAGGCTCCCACTGAAAATCAGCTGTTAAGCTATGCTGGCGCGGGGCTTATTGCCTCTGAGCAAAGCTTGCTTTGGGGGCATGCTATGCATCCGACCCCAAAAAGTCGTCATGGTGTGGCGTTCGATGACATGTTGGCTTGTTCGCCAGAGATTAAGGCTAATTTTTGCTTATATTGGTTTAAAGTTGATCCCAGTTTGGTTAAGCAGTTGTACTGCACCGAAGTAAAACCGATGGACTGGATTAACAAAATAAAGCCACAAAAAGCTTGCTTATACCCTTGTCACCCCTGGGAAGTTAACACCATCTTTGAGCAGCCGTTAGTGCGCAAAGCCATCGCCGCAGGCTTAATTGAACCCTTAGGGCAAATCGGCACAGAGGTGTATCCAACCTCATCGGTAAGAACCACTTATTTACCCGACATCAATCAGTTTATGAAGTTTTCTATTCATGTCCGCTTAACCAATTGCGTGCGTAAAAATGCTTGGTATGAACTTGAAAGTGCAGTGATCTTAAGCAAAATCTTGATGACAGTGGCCGCAGAGGCCCGTATGCATTGCCCGCATTTTACTTTGATGGCAGAGCCGGGTGCCAGCACATTAGATTTAAGCGGATTGGCGAATGAAGACAAGGATATGCACAGCAATCGGGCCCAAAGTCTTATGGTGTCGGAGTGTTTCGGTATTCTTTACCGTGAGGGTATAGAAAATCACTTGCTTGAACGATATAAGCCATTGATGGCTGGTGCATTATTTGCTTGGGATCATCAAGGAAAGAGTGTGTGCGAAATGCGCCTTATGGCACTATCTAAGCACAGACATCAAACTTATCAGCAAACCGTTATTCAATGGTTTAGCGCCTATGTTGACGTGTTACTCCCCGGGATATTTTACTTTTTCTTTAAGCGAGGCGTGGCATTTGAACCTCATTTACAAAACACAGTCGTAGGGTTTGAAGAGGGAATACCAGCCTATATTTGGCTGCGAGATCTTGAAGGAACCAAACTCGTGCCTGAGTTTTGGCCGAGCGAGTCGCTTGAAGGATTATCACAAGAAGCCAAGGCTTCTGTTTACTACAGCCGAGACCAGGGCTGGAACCGAATAGCTTATTGCAGCTTGATTAATAATGTCAGCGAAGCAATATTTCATTTAGCTGCTGGCAGCCAGCAATTAGAAGCTAAATTGTGGCAGGTCGTCGCCAATGTGATACGTCAGTGGCAGCACATCGAAGGTGAGCAACCTGAGCTTGCAGGTTTATTACATGGTGATCCGATTCCCTCAAAAAATAACTTGAGTACCCGTCTATTTATGCAGGCCGATCGGTTATCGGGTTATACCCGCTTGCCTAATCCAATGGTTCATCGTCGAGATGGTCACGCAGAGGCAACGACATCCGAGCCAGTCGACATTGCAGCATCAGAGATAGCCACATCCCAACTACTGCCTGGAGTTTATTGTGGATAAAATCATTAATGCGATTTCGACTTTAACGTCACAACAAGATCCGCACGCTCCTTTGTGTGCTTATATTTACGATCTCGAACAACTTAAGTCCCATGCCAATGCGATGGTAAAAGCGTTACCGAGTAATTGTGAGCTTTACTATGCCGCTAAAGCTAACCCTGAAGCCGAAGTATTGGCTGCATTAGCACCGATAGTGCATGGTTTTGAAGCGGCTTCAGGTGGCGAGCTTAATTGGTTGCATCAATGTCAGCCGCAGATGCCGTTGATTTTCGGTGGCCCAGGTAAATTAATATCAGAGCTCTCTCAGGCAATCGATCTAAAGGTTGATGCTATTCATGTTGAGAGTCTGACCGAGCTGCGACGTATCATTGCCCTTTGTCTGCAAAAACAATGTCACTGTCGCATCTTATTACGGATGAATATTGCATTAGAGGGCATCGCCGAAACTCGTCTCACGATGGGCGGCAAACCCACGCCATTTGGTATCGATGTGAGTGAACTCGATGCCGCCATGGATCTTTTACGTGACCAGCCCAAATTATCCGGCATACCTTTAGTCGAGCTGGTGGGCTTTCATTTTCATTTAATGTCACATCAGTTGGATGTTGAGCGTCATCTGGCTTTGATGGCATTGTATTTTTCAACCTTTAAAACATGGTGCCATCAATATGGTTTGCGTTTACCGTTACTGAATGTCGGTGGTGGTATAGGCATTAATTATGCCGATCCTCAGCAAGTATTCGACTGGTCGTCTTTTTGTGTTGGACTGGCTCATTTGATTGCCGAGTTGAACATGGAAGAGGTGAAGATTAGGTTTGAGTGTGGCCGATTTGTCAGCGCCGCAATGGGATACTATGTTATGCAAGTATTAGACATTAAACACAATCATGGTCAATGGTTTGCCATTGGTCATGGTGGTACTCATCACTTTAGAACTCCAGCAGCCCAAGATCATAACCATCCTTTTTTTGTACTGAACCAAGATGGATTGTCGGCGCATAAGAGACAGCGTGTTGACACTGAATTGGCTTTGGATGCATCGATAACGCCGGTGCTGAGCAATCAGCTGGTGACGCTTGTTGGGCAACTATGTACTCCTAAAGATGTGCTGGCGAAACAGCAGTATGTTAAATCATTAGCCGTGGGTGATTACCTCGTATTTACTCATGCTGGTGCGTATGCATGGAATATCTCACATCAACACTTTTTGATGCATGCCGCGCCTAGGCGGTTATTTATGTAAACTAGATACCCGTTCAGGCTATGTTATTTTCGGTTACGGTAACTAGCCTAAACGGGTCAATGGCACAGCGATTAGTTAATCGATTGGATAGTAGATTAAGGCTTGATTAACTCAGGATGATTAACAAACACGGTTAAGCGTTTTTGTTCATTCGGGGTAAATTGCTGTTGTTGATATTGTGCTAAAGCCTGTTGCTGTTCAGTGTCTGGCAAATGGGCTATTTGTTGTTGATAATTCTGGTACAAGGTCACTTTATTTTGCCAATCTAGATTGTTTTTTTGAGTTGCTTGTACTCGTTCAAGCACTTCTTGGCTCATGTCTGCGTTTATCCCTGTAATTAGGTCGCTGTGTGGTGATGTGCCCTCTAAATAAGCGCTGATATCATTGGCCATCAGTGTTGGCGTAATGGCTCGGC
Source organism: Shewanella sp. SR43-4 (assembly GCF_014163845.1). Taxonomy (NCBI): domain Bacteria; kingdom Pseudomonadati; phylum Pseudomonadota; class Gammaproteobacteria; order Alteromonadales; family Shewanellaceae; genus Shewanella; species Shewanella sp. SR43-4. The sequence continues at coordinate 182,958 of NZ_JACJEB010000010.1, forward strand.
GTTCTTCTTCATCCAGTTGGCTGATTTGATGCGCGAGTAACTCCGCTTTTTGTTCTCTGGTCAAACTGCTATCTTGTCGAATTTTCAGCCGCTCAAATGCTTGTTGATCATATTTGTTGTCCCGGGCAAAAAATGCATCTATTTCGAGTGCCGAAAAATAGCTTTGCTGCAATAGATGGGCCTGCTCGATAAAATCAAATGTCATGGTTAAATCAATATCGCCGTCTATTGCAGGACTGGCATCTTTTAAAGAAGCTATCGCGATTTTATAGTCACGGTAACGCTGAAACAATGCTGCAAGTTTAGCGTGCGCAGCGGCACTAAGGCCAAGTTTACTGGCTAATGTAGACAGTAGGTTTTCCAGTGAGGTTGCTTTATCTTGATGCTGCAAAATAATGTCGTCAAAATCCCAGCGTAGTGCTTGAGATAACCGCAGTGGCTGACCTAATGTGTCTTTGCCAATAGGCGCAGTAATCACTGTAGTTTCTGGTGTGAATAATGTTGAGTTAGACTCAAAGGTAGGTAATTTATCAGAGGCCAATAGCTCTCCTTGGTGTTTATGCATCAATGATGCGGTCAATAGCACGATAAAAAGGGCGAGCAAAACTATGCCCACCCATAATCGCGGATTTTGAGCGAGTGAAAATCCACTTTTCATCTTGTTTATAAACCTAATTGCTGTAAACGATTAAGATGCTGGCGATATAAGGTTTCTGGATTAGTTTCAAACCAACTAACTAGCCCCAGCGTTTGGTTTACTTCATCTAAGTGGTTCATTTTATAATTGTCTTTAATCACTTTACCTAGATGAGAACTACAGCCAGAAACAAGGCCGTCGTTAGGTTCACCAAAAACTAAGCTGGTTAAGCTCAGTGGGTAATCCGATGGATCAACAACATGCGTTAATGGGCTGGTACCTGACCAAGAAAAATAATACACACCATTGTTTGCTCGTTGTTGGCCCTGACCACAATATTGGCTCGGAATACCTTCAGGATAAGCTTGGTTAAATGCAATAGAGCCCCGGGTGGTGAGTGATGTCATCGCTGCGATGCTATCAGTCGGTAGGCCGTTATTGCCTGATATGCCAGAAATAATACCGGCTAACAAATTAATACCTTGTTGCGCCAGATATTCTGTATTGGAGTTTGCGGGAATGATCCCACGTGCTAAGTCGGCCACACGGCTACCCCAGTTAACACCCCCAATTGACGTTACCGAAGCCACCATTTCTGGACTGACACTGGCGACATAGCGAATTGTTGGACCGCCATGGCTATGGCCAATCAAGTTAACTTTTTTTGCCCCTGTTTGTGCTAGTACGGCTTGAACAAAAGTACGTAACTGCTCCCCTCTGACTTCGCTTGAGTTGGCGGGTGACACGCTAGCAACAAAAACTTGAGCGCCTTGCTGACGTAAGGTTTGCGGTATTCTGTAAAAATAATCTACCCCCCAAATATCATCAAAACCAAATAAACCGTGAACGAGCACCACAGGGTATTTTGTTCCTTGGGCATAGGCTTGCTGTGGCGCAAGTGACAATAGCGTAATACCGGCTAAAAATAATGCGCTAAGTGTTGCGGATTTAACCTGAGATACCTTTATTAATATTTTTAACACACTGGTTTTCATCATTTATCCTCCCCAAAGGTGCAATGATGTATTGCATAAAATGTTTAAGTCTTGTTGGATCCCGATTCTATGTAATGCTTGATCGAGTAAATTAGTATTAACGTATGTTTAACAACTAAACAAGGGTTAACATTTGTACAGCCGGGCAAGGGAGCCCAGGTTTTTTGCTGTTTAAAACAAGGCTATGGGTTGGTTCCTATGTGTCATCTTCATTATTGATGTTTTTAATACGACAGTATGCTGGGGTTACTTTTTTTGATAATTCGAAATAAAAATCTAATGAGTATGCAGGCATTTTTGAGGCGGCAATATTCGATGGGATTAACAAAACCCAGTCTTATGTTGTGAAGCAATAAGGGCTATTTTTGCGACACCTCGCACTTTATCGCTGATAAATGAATGAATTGGCTAAGCTACGGCTCTGTTGTATCGGGCCTCATAATAAAAACGCAGCCTATATGGCTGCGCTTAATCATTTACCTATGATGGCTAATACCTACTGGCACGATGCGCCATATAGCTCACTTGCCCAGCCGCTATTATCAATAAAAGGATTACGATTTTTCTGCCATTCGAAGATACGGTTATTTCGGCGGCGTTCCCAGTCACTGACGGGATCTTGCAGGTGCCAATTTAACAAGGTACACAGATCGCCCAATAACGCAGCGCCAGTATTGGTTGTGCCATTTGCGATGCTTAAATCTGGCGTGCCGCTGTTATCATTGCCTTCATAACGTACATCCATATAAAAGATCATTCGCGCCACATCGCCTTTCACTTCATCCATTGGCTCAAAGCTATCAGCATCGGTATGGTTGCCTGGTGCTTCTGATATTTCGCTGCCACCCACATCAAAATCTTTGTTACCACGGCTGCTGTTAACAGAGACATCGGCTGGTCGAAGATGATGTAAATCTGTATAGGCATACTGACTGCTGTCAGGAAACCCATGACTTTTAGCCCAAACGTGTTCACGATTCCATGCATCTTGTGAGTTACTCATACCCGCACGATTGGTTTTGGGTTCTGAACGGCCGGTATACAATAAAATGACATTGTTACTATTGGCAGGGTCTTCGTCGGCATAACCCAATCCATCCCATACTTGGCTATAACTAAAGCGCGTATGGCCTTTAATTATCTGATTCAGACTCGCTTTAAGTGCTGCACCAGATTGGCCAATGGCAGCTGCATAGTAGGTGTTGAACGCATAACTGCCGTTATCTCCAGCGGATCCGTCTCCCTCACCAGTGCCTGTGCCACCACCCGTATCCGTGTTAACGGTATAATTAAGTACAAGGCTGACACCACTGAAGGCAGCATAAGATTGAAGGTTAATGTAGTAACGTCCTGCAACAGGGTTACTAATAGGGCACTGCTCATTATTACCTGACATATAAGGCGCGCAATCATATTCACTTGATGTCGGTTCGCTACCTTGGCGCACATAAAGATCGGCATCTCCACTGCCGCCGCTCATGGTCACCGTCACTTGAGTGGCATTAGCAGGAAGGTCGGCAATGTATTTTAGTGTTTGGCCTGTACTGGCAGTTAAATTAGTTTTAGCTTGACCATTACCGAGTTGATTATCGCTAACGCCGCCAGTACCACCACAATTAGTGGTCAGTGAACCTGTGCTTGGTGTCCCTGGGGTATTACTTGCGTTCCAATCGGCCGCTGATTTAGTGTTGAGTACCGTGGTGCGATATAACGACACATCTTGAACATTTAAAGACCACCCAGAAATGCCGCCTTCCCAAGCCACGACATCTATTTCTTGGGCACCTTTATTTAAGCGCACAAAATCGCCAGAGTTACCTAATGCTAAGGGCATCCCAGACAAATCGGGTAACAGATTAAATAAGTTATTAAAACCGGCAGAGTTTGCTGCTACGGTGAAGTACTCTCCAGAGGCTAAACTGCCTTGCAAGTTATAGCTGCTGCCGTTATCGCTAATTTGATATTGGCTCAGGTCGATAACATCACATCCAGCATTAAACAGCTCAACATACTCTTCAGTGCTGTCATTATTCGGTGTGTCATACAGAACTTCACTAATGAGCAAGTTAGCATTTACATTGAATGCTAATCCTGTCAAAAGTGCAGCGATAGATAGTTTTGATATTGTCATTACTCATGTGCTCTTATGTTTATAGTTTTATTCAGCGCTTAAATGAACTGACCCCCAAAGACTTAATTCACCTTGATGAATTAAATCACACTTATAAAGTATGATAATAAACTGTTGTTACAGTTTAAATTCTTTTAAATACAATATTGTAACAATTAGGGTGGGTCAATGAACGGATCCCATTGTATGGACAACAGTCTTACTTGAGCTTAATGGCTGCAATGTGCAATTGTGGATTACACGGGCGCTGGACTTGATAACTATGGGGAGATGCAAGCGTATTCGGATGGATCATTGAGTGCAGGTTTACAGTTATCTATTGCAGTAATATCACTTGTTTTGTCGCATTTCTTGTAGCGAAGCGTCCAAAACAGCTTGAGGATTAAACTTAGATAGACCGTTATTAATAATCTCTAACCACTTTTTCCCTTGCTGATTATTCTCGAATGCAACATGCAAGCTCTTAGATTCTAATATTTTTTCATTAATTTGCAGCAGATCCGCAATTTCTGCAATTTGAGGGTCTGACTTTAGAAAATCGTACACATTAACGTCAATTATAATCGCGTTAATACGACCCGCAGCGAGTTTCAAGATGTTTTGTTTATCATTTCTTGCGGTTTCAATTTTTTGACTGCCATCTAATATCATCGCATCAATTTCAACCGTATTGAGATAGCCAGTGATGACACCTAAGGTGTAATTATTTAAGTCACTCACGTTATGCCAAGCTATGGGATCTGTTTTTCGTTCAAGTAATCCTAACGAACTATGTCCTAAAGAGTCAGACAGCAAAAATTCATCTGTGGCCGTATCATATTCAGGAAAGTATCCCGCGGCATAGCCCATCTTCACCATTCTTATAGCCCGATTCCAAGGTAAAACCGTGATCCTAAGTTTATGACCTTCATTGTTTAATGCATGTTCTACTATCTGGCTCGTAATGCCTTTATTGATTAAACGAGATCCCGTGAATGGCGGCCATTCAAGAGTTGAGAGTTCAAGGGTATCTGATATAGCGTTATACGACATGACTAACGTGAGTAATGTACTTAAGCATAATATGTTTCGCCTAGCTTTTAACACAGAGATCATGTTTTCCCTTTTATTTCTTATTTTTATTAATCAATACTTTAGAGTATTTTTTTTGGAGTATGCAACACAGTTAACACAAGCATTAGAGTAAAGTATAGACGTGGATATTGACTGGAGTATGAAATATGGCGCAATTAACTATCACAATAATGCATATTTACATTTTATTGGCTAGCCTATATTTCTTTTGGGTATATCATTAGATTTAAATGTTATTGACTTGGTGTGACTTTTTATACTAAAGCAAGTGCAAAATTAAGCCGTTCTGATATCTTTCGCGCCACAGAAGTAGGTGATTGTATGGCAGATATTGTGCAGCAATTACCGCTTTGAAAAATGTACTTTAACGCTTTTTATTTTGGGTTGCCTATCTATGGTTAGCTTACTGAGTTGTCGCACTTCGGTCTCTTCTCACACTGTAATAAAAGGGCTGACGCGTTTGTCGTTAGCCATTGCCGCAGGGCTTTGTTTTACCCTTGCTGCACAAGAATCAAACTCGTCTACTACTGTCCCTTCATCGCCTAGCGTGACCATACCGCTTCAGACTTACACAGATGAAACGGTGACCGTTAAACCACAAAATACCTTAGATACACAAACTAAAGTGCGTTTTGCGAAAACGGCTAATTTTGATGCCGATTCTGTGGTTAAAATCGCCCGCCGATTATCCCAAACTGCCTATGTGGATCTTAACGATCCACTGCCAGCTGGTTTAGCTAAAATTTCTTACGATGAATATCGAGATATTCGTTTTAAGCCAGAAGCGTCTATTTGGAAAGCCGAAGGCTTACCCTATCAAATGCAATTATTTCATCGGGGCTTTTATTTCCAAGATTTGATTGAAATTGCCTTAGTTGAAGGCAATCAAGCCACTCATTTAGCCTATAACTCAGAATTTTTTAGTGCAGGCGACGTGCTTAGCCAAAAATTACCCACCCAAGATATTGGCTATTCAGGTTTACGTATCCATTATCCGCTGAATAACCCGGCATATTTCGACGAGCTTATGGTATTTCAAGGCGCGAGTTATTTCCGTGCATTGGGTAAAGGCAGCGATTACGGCTTGTCTTCAAGAGGCTTAGCGTTAAATACAGCCGAGCCAGAAGGTGAAGAGTTTCCGATATTTCGCGCTTTTTGGGTTGAACGCCCAAACACCGACAGTAACTTAATCGTGGTGCATGCCTTGCTGGACAGTCCTAGCGTGGCAGGGGCATATCGCTTTTCAGTTAGACCGGGCGATAACACCCATATCGATGTGGAAGCGACTTTATTTCCACGAGTGGATTTAGTTAAAGTCGGCTTAGCGCCTAGTACCAGTATGTTTTTACATTCTATGAATGGTCGTCAAAACACCGATGATTTCAGACCTGAAGTGCATGATTCTGATGCGCTATTAATCTTAAATGGTCGCGGTGAGCGTTTATGGCGTCCGCTAGCCAATCCAAAGCAATTGCAGGTGAGTGCTTTTATGGACAACTCGCCGCAAGGGTTTGGTTTAATTCAGCGTGAACGTAGTTTTGATGCCTACCAAGATCTCGAAGCCCATTATGAGCGTCGCCCAAGTTTATGGGTTGAGCCGGTCGGTAATTGGGGCGCGGGTGAGGTGGTGTTAACCGAAATTCCAACCGACTCTGAAATTCATGACAACATCGTCAGCTACTGGAAGCCTAAACAACCTATCGCAGCCGGTAGTGAGTTTCATTTTACCTATCGGTTAATTTGGGGTAACGAGCCTGAAGTTGACGACGGCACCGTGATTGTGGCGCGTACCGCCAGTGGCCGCGCTGAAATCGCTAAAGCCACACCGAGACGTTTGTTCGTTATCGACTATCAAGTAAAAGAAGGTAATAACGATGAAATCCCAGTGGCACAAGTGCAGAGTTCTGCAGGCGTAGTCACCAATGTGGTGGTATCTCGTCAGCCTAAAACCAACGGTTACCGTTTAGCCTTTGAAATGGACCCACAAGATGCTGAATTGATTGAGCTTCGTGCTGAGCTGAAGTTTACTGGCCCACGTGATGTCGAAACTTGGCTTTATCGTTGGACTCTTTAAATATGAACATGATGCAAGCAGAGGCTGATATTAGCACTGTCGACCCTATATTGGTCGGTGGTGCAGCCATGCCGCTAGAGCGACCAAGCCCAATGGAAGCGCAAAGTTTACGTGCGTTGTCCGACGGTATGCCACGTAAAAGTATTATTGCCAACGGCGTAAAGTCAGCCACTTTACGTCGCCTGTTAGTGGTTGGCAGTGCCTTTATCATGTCGATAATGGCTATTTACGAGATGGTGTCGGTATTTAATGTCGGCGGAGTAACGCCGCTGGAATACATTGTTTTGGTCTTGTTTGCGGTTAACTTTTGTTGGATTGCTTTGGCATTTAGCGGCGGCATAGCTGGCTTTATTATACTACTCAAAAAACCGTCTACAGAAACTGCAGAAAGTATAAAACTGCATACCCGCACCGCAATATTAATGCCGACTTATAACGAGTCACCCGATCGCGTTTTTGCCGCGGTTGAAGTGATGGCCATGGCCTTGGTTGCGTCGGGCGAAAGCCATGCATTTGATTGGTTTATATTAAGCGACACTACTGACCCTGATATTGCGTTGGCAGAAGAACAGGCATTTTTAATCTTGCGCCAGCAAGTGAGCAAAGATGCGCGGGTGTATTACCGCCGTCGGCGTAAAAATGATGCCCGTAAAGCCGGTAATGTGGCCGATTTTTGCAAACGCTGGGGCGCCAGATACGACCATCTTTTGGTGTTAGATGCTGACAGCTTAATGGAAACCCACACTATCGTCAGTTTGGCGAGACGTATGCAGGCAGACCCTGATGCTGGGCTTATCCAAACCATTCCGTATTTAATCAATGGCAATACCCTAATGGCGCGATTACAGCAATTTGCTGCGCGTATTTATGGCCCGGTTATTGGTACGGGTTTATCTTGGTGGACCCATAAAGAAGGCAACTTTTGGGGCCACAATGCCATCATTCGTACTCAGGCTTTTATGAGCGCCGCTGGGTTGCCCAATCTTGCAGGAAGACCGCCATTTGGTGGTCATATCATGAGCCACGACTTTGTTGAAGCGGCTTTGATTCGACGGGCTGGTTGGAGCGTGGTCATTGCCGCAGATCTTCCTGGCTCTTATGAAGAATGCCCACCGTCTATTGTCGATTTAGCCGTGCGCGACCGCCGTTGGTGCCAAGGTAATTTACAGCACTCGCGGGTGTTGTTTAGTAAAGGGTTACATTGGGTGAGCCGTTTACATTTACTCACAGGGATCATGGCGTATTTGTCATCGCCTTTTTGGTTAATGTTGATTTTGTCAGGCTTAATGTTGGCATTACAAGCGCACTTTATTCGCCCCGAGTACTTTACGGATCAATTCTCCTTATTTCCCACTTGGCCTGTGATGGACTCAGACCGTGCACTGCGGTTGTTTTATATCACCATGGGTATATTGTTCGGTCCTAAAATTCTTGGGATCATATTGTTACTGAAAAATAGCTCCATGAGTAAGCAGCTCGGTGGTAGAGGTAAAGCCATGATTAGCGTCGTGGTTGAAGTGATATTGTCGGCACTGATTGCGCCGATAATGATGCTGATCCACTGCGGTGCGGTAATGTCTATTTTAGCCGGACGCGACAGCGGTTGGGCACCACAACGACGTGATGATGGCAGTTTACCTTGGCTAACACTGATTTACCGCCATCGTTGGCACATGTTAATTGGAGCGCTATTAGGTTATGCCGCTGTGCTTGATTCGCTGACCTTGTTAGCTTGGATGAGCCCTGCGTTAATTGGTTTGTGGCTGGCGGTTCCGCTTTCGGCCATGACAGGCTCTGAAGGTTTTGGTTTATGGGTAAAGCGTTTAGCCATACTGGCAACACCTGAAGAAGTGTGTGCGCCCAAGCTAAGCCTAGATTCACAACTACGCCGTAGCGAATACGTTAGCGCTATTGCGCAGCCGTGGACCTTATCAAAACTGCTGCAAGACCCAGAGTTAATGGATCTTCATTTAGCCATTATCGATAAAAGGCCTCATCGTTTACCTGGTTCTGCGGTTGAGTCCCTGGAAGCGATTACCCGAGTTAAGGTGCAAGAAGCACAATGCCATCACAACATTGCCAGTCTGTTTACCCGTCAAGAATTGGCGTATTTACTGGGCAATCCTTTATTGCTTAAACAGTTACAAAAGTTACCAGAGCAGTATGTCACCGAAGGAATCGTGTCTTTCTGTTAGGTGAGAGTGTGATTTACGGTTGATGTGAAAAAGCCCTTCCGGTTTATATCGACAGGGCTTTTGTGTATAAAGTGTTTTGATCGTAATTAGTCTTGCGGTGCTTGGCAGCCAAGGTATTGATTGAGTGTTGCACTAAACAAGGTCGCTGCTATGTTTGCAAACAAGTCTGTCGGTTGAGGCGTGCCGTCTTGAGGTAAATGCTGCAACATGTACTGTGGCGCATAGTCTGGTGCATCCATCGACTTTACCCATTCACAAGTTTGTTGTTTTTGTTCTGAGGCAAGATACTCTGCCAGTTTTTGTTCAAAGTTTTGTTGCTCAAGTGCAGATAACGTCCAAATAGAATCTTTTTTGATTAACTCTACAATTGCATGCGATGGCTTGTTAGGAATTCGCAAAGAGTCAAAATAGGCATAAGCACCTGCTAAAAAGTAACCGTTAATTGCTGAGTTGTAATCTTGAGATTTTATGCATGCTGCAACCGAATGAAATAGCACTACAGGAGTCGTTTGATTCGTGAGTTGCTCTTGAGTTAAGCAGCTAATGTTACTTGTGGGTTTAGCATAATCAGGGATCACGACTGCAACCTCTGGTTCAGCGGATGAAGGTGTGCATGCTGGAATCAGTCTTTCATCTAATACTCTAATTTCCCAGTCATCTTTATTGCCCGGTCCATGTTGGGCGGATACAACGTAACGCATGCACTCTTTAGCTAATAGAGGATAAACTAAGGTTGAAGTGGCTTTTTTGCTGCGCAGCGGTCCTGTGGTGCTTAGGTGTACTGTGTGATATCCAGGTTTAATATTTTTTGTCAGCTTACCGGTTTGAAAAGCACCATCAATGGCGACAATCTCCACGTTATAATTGTCAGCATCCGACACCTTACTTTGACTGCCATCAACCATGGCGTAAGGTGTTGACTGGCATCCTGCGAGAAAAAAACAACTGATAATTAACGGTAATTTCATTATATTTTTGCTTTTATATTAATAAAAAAATACACACACCAAAAAGATATCAGCATGTAGCTTATTGATTTTGTTGAGTACTTGCGGAAGGTCATAGCGCAATTGGCGTTATTAAGCTGAACAGCGAAGCTTTAAAATATGGCTTTAATTAGCGAAGCACTTTCCGTAGCACTAATCAGGCTACTAATGTAAATTTTTTGTTTCATTTTAGTCAAGGTAATTGTTGGGTTAGACAAGGTGCGTCGTTAACGAAATAAGTTGATGATTCATTCATGAGTCTATTTTAAACATACAATAATAGATGATTATGTGATCGTTATAGATTGTGAGCTGATTATTTATCAGTCATAATTTTAGTCACTAACGTTAACCCGTGACTTTCATCCGTGACGTTAATCCGTAATCATAATCAATCACTTATCAATGGTGTGCACTTATATAGCTTATGGCTTTTGATCCTTTATCAAGTCCACATAATCCATGCTCACGCAGTCGCGATAGATTGTCGTGGCTGAGGTGTACCTTGCGCCGCAGCCAGCAAGAAGCGGTGGCATCGTCAACCATGACAGCCACCAGTGACAACTTTTTTAATGCGTATGCGATTTTCTTAGGGGCAAGCCTAGGGCAAATGGGTTGGGTAACCGGTTTACCTCAGCTGTTTGGCGCGATAGCACAACTGTTATCAGTGTGGTTAGCGAGTCATTTTAGTCGCCGACAATTCATTGTTGTGTGTGCAGTATTGCAAGCGGTAGTGGTGTTAGGCATGGGCGCGCTCGCGGCGTTTAGGCCTGATAATGCGGTGTGGTTATTCATTGGCTTAGCGGTGTTCTATCAAGGGTTTATTAATCTGATTCAGCCACATTGGCGTGCTTGGATGGGCATGATAGTGCCACAGCGTCGTCGCGGCGCCTTTTTTGCTTCGCGCACCCGCTTAACCATGATGGCGTCACTAAGCATATTTTTTGTTGGCGGCGGCATCTTAACCTTAACCGACTCAGTGCAGATGGCATGGCTTGGTTTTAGTTTACTGTTTTCGATTGCGGCAATGGGGCGGTTTGTATCGGCGTGGTTATTGTTGCAAATGCACGACCCAGAACCGAGGGTGGCGAAAGCATCTGGGGTATTTACCCAAACCTTGTATAACTTTGGTCAAGCATGGAAAGATAAAACCTTTAGGCATTACAGTTTATTTGTTGCTGGTATGCAGTGCATGGTCGCGATATCAGCACCGTTTTTTGCGGTATATATGCTCGAAGGCTTGCACTTTACCTACTTCGAATTTGTGTTAAGCAGCGTAGCGTCTATTTTGACTCAGTTCATCACCTTGCGGTTTTGGGGGCGCTTTAGCGACCTATATGGCAATCGTCTGGTGATGATCATCACCAGCTGCTTAATTCCCAGTTTGCCGTTGCTGTGGTTATTCTCGGAAAATTATTTATACATTCTCGCCATTCAAGCTTTTTCGGGTTTTGCTTGGAGTGGCTTTACTTTAAGCACTGCTAATTACCTTTACGATATTCGACCCTTTCGCAGTGACTTTGCCATCTATGCCGCCTTACAAGCTGCATTAAGCGCCGGATTTGTATTTGTGGGAGCCATGGTCGGCGGCTCCATTGCCTCATATTCGGAAGTATTTTTAGTTTGGTCTGGTTTGGATACTTGGTTAAGCAGCCCAATATTTGTGGTGTTTATCGTATCAACTACCATGCGATCGCTGGTGGCATTGTGGTTTATTCCGCGCTCGGTCGAGCCCAAAATTCGCCCTAGACCTCAATTGCTGACACTGATTTTCCGCATCCGTGGTTTTAATGCCATATCGGGTGTGAGCTTAGATTGGCTAACCGTTGCCAAGAAAAAACGCGATAAAGAGAAGTAATGACCAGCCGCAAACGGTTATAAAACCGTGGTTGATACGCGAGTGGATCAGAGTGTATTGACGCGCTCATTTTTAATCGACAGCGTTACATTCGGTAATCAAAAAACTTGCGCTTATCAGGCCCAGAAGCGTTAGCGCTAATTTTATTTGGGTGTTTATACTCATCCCAACTGGCCACATTACGGCCCTTGTTCAACCGCGGAAAGTTCAACTGTGGAAATTCAGTGGTATTTGGCTTAGGTAAACCGATAAATTGCAACAGCGCAGCAAAGCTACCAGTCACACTAATATCAAGAGCAATAAAGTCATCTCGCTCAGTAAAATAGTCCAGCACTTGCTGCTGGTGGCGCAGATAGCAGGCTGTTAAATGGCTATCATCAAACACATCCTCAACCTGCCATATATCAAAGCAATGATTAAAGCTGCGTTTCATCACCGGATGAAAACGACCCTTGTCTTTGTCTAAATGCACTAGCATTCTGCCCATTAACATTTGCATTGACGGCAACCACTTATCTAACGGCCTATCTAAATAAACAAACTTAGCGTTGGGAAATAACCTATCTAACTGCTGATAGTCACTAAAACACGGCGCATCAGACACCGCATCGGCCAACATAAACGCCTGCTTAGTAAAGGCTTGGTGGGCAACCGTTAACCCTTGCTCAAGTAAGGCCACACTCACACTGGTTGTGCCGGTACATGCTTTAGGAGGAGTTATTTATGTACATATATGCTATGAGTATTGATTTTAAGGACTTCTACAATACATATGGTCCAATAACAACATGTATTATATTGGAGCGTTTATTAATAACATGAATTTTAATGTGTAATCAGTAGTCCTTCACTGCTAAAAGATTGCTTCGTGTTTAAGTTAACTTACGTGAATAAAGTAATAATAAAAATTTGTTCCAGTCACTGTAATATTCTTCAATAATGAGCTAGCTAATGATGATCGTTAGCTGCAATCCGGTATGATGTGATTAAGTTGGCTTACTCAAGCTCGATATACCAGAAATCTCTATAAGAGAAACTGTTGCACTTACTTCAGCTCAGATTAATGGACAGTATTTATTTTGATAAAGTAACAAAATCAAGTTTTTGAAACGGAATGATGATACGTTAAGATCTTGTATGTGAGTATTTTTTTTAAAAATGCTGCATTTACTTAAAACTTTGTACAGAGCCTGTACATATACCGTTCCAGCAAACAGTTTCAAGTAAACCAACAATACGGACAAATCCGCAATTGAGCACGGTCATGGTTGAACTGAATGTCGCCAGCGCTATGTTATTGATAGTAAAAACTTAGTCGGTGACTTTTCAAAGTGGAAAAGGTTAAAAAAACGTTATGGTTGAAAGTTGTCGCCTTGAGAAAGGAAAACCAATCGAGCTGGAGTATCGTTATTATATTAGTTCTGAGGCGTTAATTGCCGAACAAGCAGCGATAGTCGTTCGAGAACATTAGGGCATAGAATCGATGCGCTGGGTGCTTGATGTCAGTATGAGTGAGGATGTATGTCTGATATACAATGCTCACGGGGCGGAAAATCTATCATGCCTGCATCATATGAGCTTGAATATGTTAGGAGCAGAGCCGACGAAGATAAGCATTGTTAGAAAACAAAAGCGATGCATGATGAATCCATCGATGCTTAAAGTAGTATTAAAGACTGGATTTAGTAGCTCGGTTACAAATAAAATAGCCCTGAGTCCTGTGCTCTCTGCAATATCCCTTGGGCATATCTACATAGTACAGAGCACATATCCCGCCCAGGTCTGCATCTCCCCAGTGTTATGTCAGGGTAAGGATTCATTGAATAGTTTAATAATTGTAAGTTGAATATCTTAATAGACCTAGGATTGTGACTTATGTCATGGAATTTGATTTTAAAATTTGCTATGGTTAATCGCATAATTCAACTGGATACAATTGCATGACTAATATTTTGTTAAATTTAGCAGTTATATTAGCATTAATAATACAGTTATTAATGCCAAATAATGCTATGTCTAGCGAAATGTCTGAATCAAGTATGCAAACTAGCTCTATGTCACATTCAGTTATGATGGACAATGATTGTGATGATACTGATAACTGTTGTCCCGAAGATTCAAGCCACTGTATTAGCCATTGCCATGCAGTCGCTAATGTATTTGTTTTGTTATCAGATTCAAATTTAGTTAATGCTCTATTCACAAGTTCTAAAGTTAACTCAACTTTATGGATATCAACTCCGGCTTCGCTTGGAAGTCAAAATCCCCCTCCAATTGCTTAATTCTTTATTTTAATTAATCACTTACTATTAATTTATAAAGATTTTCGTTGCTCGTTTACTTATGAGCATCATAAAGCATCTGGAGTTTATCATGAAAAAATTTATCGCAATTACACTTTTATCTTTAGCTAGTACAGCTTCAATGGCTGCTACTATTACATTACCTGATTATCTTATTTTTACTTCAGTTGATGGTCAGTCTGTGACTAATAAGGGGCAGATTGAAATTGAGCCAGGTCAACATTTACTTGAACTTCAGTTTTTTGACGTTTTTTCAACGGGAGCAGATGATACTAATTTTGTAAAATCTGATGCATTATATTGGAGTTTGAATTTAACTAAAAACGAAGATATTCAGGTTAGAGCTAAGGATATTTTTACTACAAAATCTGCTCGTAAATTTATCGACGCCCCTCAGATCACAATAGATTCTGTTAGCTTAAAAGGTGAATCAGTGAAGCTGGTTAACCATGAAGAATTAATGTCTATCATTATGAAACAACACGGCAAAATGATGAAACATTAATTGGATAAATAGGGCGCTATCATAGCGCCCTATTTATATCTAATATACTTCTTGAGCTGTGTGTAACACACAGAGTTATAGTAGAACTATCGTAGTTACTTACGTTGGTTTGGAGGTCGTATGAAAGTGACTCAACTCGCTAATAAATTGGGTGTATCCGCTGATACTGTGCGTTTTTATACTCGAATTGGATTACTCAATCCAAGCAAATCTCCCAATAATGGTTATAAAACATTCAACCATAAAGATATGGTGAGGATGCAATTTATTTTGAGTGCTCGAAATTTAGGCTTTTCTGTCGAAGATATTAAAGTTATTTTTTCTAAGACTGATCTTGGGGATAGTGCATGTCAACTTGTACGCGAATTAATTAAAGTAAAGCTGCTTGAAACAGAGCAACAGTTCAACGAAATGGTGAAATTAAGAAGTAAGCTTTCTAAGGCGATACAAGATTGGTCTCAAATGCCTGACAACATACCTACAGGAAACATGATTTGCCATTTGATAGAAAATACAAATCAAGAGGATATAGTTTCAGAGGAATTAGATGTTCCCCATTGTGTTAATGAAACTTCAACGGAGGTTAAGTAATGGATCACACTACACACTCACCCATACAACTCAATATTCTCGGCGCAGGCTGCGCGAGTTGTGTTGGCAAAATTGAAAAAGCGATTAACAACGTAGAAGGCGTTGATTCGGCCGAGATGAATTTTGCGGACAGAACGGTATTAGTTAACGGTAAAGCATCTGCCGAGTTGATTATAAAAGCGGTCGAAAGCGCTGGTTACAATGCCTCTCAAATAAAGGCGGAGTCGGCAGAAGATGTCATGAACGAGAAAGAACAGGCTGATTTGCAACATTATAAAAGTTTATTACGCCATACCATTATCGCTCTGTCCGTCGGTATTCCGTTGATGATTTATGGACTGTTTATTGGCGAAATGACGGTATCAACCCTATTAGAACAAGTGGTGTGGGGACTGGTTGGTGTGGTGACTCTTGCGATTATGCTGATATCAGGTAGGCATTTTTATATCGGTGCATGGAAATCATTTTTAAACCATAACGCCAATATGGATACCCTCATTGCCTTAGGTACCGGTACTGCTTGGGTTTACTCTATGTTGATAGTTGCATTTCCACAATTATTTCCCGAGATGGCAAGGCATGTTTACTTTGAAGCGACCGCAATGATTATTGGTTTAATTAATCTTGGTTTAGCACTAGAAGTTAAAGCGCGCGGTAAAACCTCTGAAGCGATTAAGCGTCTCATTGGTTTGCAAGCTAAAACTGCTCGGGTTATCCGTGATGGAAAAGACCTCGACATCGATATTGCTCATGTATTACTTAATGATCACGTTAAAGTTCGCCCTGGCGAAAAAATCCCAGTTGATGGGGTGGTTATTGAAGGTAACAGCACCATTGATGAATCAATGTTGACTGGTGAGCCAATGCCTGTTGAAAAAGTGATCGGTGACGATGTGGTCACTGGCACCTTGAATAAATCAGGCTCGATCATATTTAAAGCCACTCGTGTAGGTAAAGATACTGCACTGGCGCGCATTATTAGTATGGTCAAACGGGCGCAAAACTCTAAGCCGCCGATTGGACGTTTAGCTGATGTTATAGCCGCTTACTTTGTGCCCGCCATTATGATCATCGCTACAGTCAGTGCCATGGTGTGGTTTAACTTTGGCCCTGAGCCGTCGAGTGTATTTGCCATCGTGTCTGCAACAACAGTATTAATTATTGCTTGTCCTTGTGCGTTAGGACTCGCAACGCCAATGTCAGTGATGGTCGGCGTTGGTAAGGCGGCTGAATCGGGAGTGCTTATTCGGAACGGTGAAGCATTGCAAACCGCGTCTAAAATAACCGCCATGGTATTGGATAAAACCGGCACCATTACCGAAGGTAAACCGCAAGTTACCGATATTATTTTGGTTAATACAGACAGTGAAGAGCAGGTACTTGCCTTGTCTGCTGGAATTGAAAGTCACTCCGAACATCCACTCGCGCAAGCGATTGTTGAAAGTGCGAATGATAGAGGTATTGAAGCCATTAACACTGAGCACTTCAATGCCATTTCAGGTAAAGGTGTAGAAGCTGAAGTGGATGGCCAGATATTATTATTTGGTAATCTAAAATTAATGCAAGACAAAAATATTGATATTGGATTCAATGAAGCTAAGGCCCAAGTGTTAGCTGAAAATGCTAAAACACCAATGTATTTAGCGCTTGCAGGGCAATTACTGGCCATTATTGCGGTATCAGATCCGATAAAGCCTGATTCAATCGAAGCGATTGCGAGACTGAAACGCAGTGGCATCAAAGTGATAATGTTAACCGGGGACAATAAAGCGACCGCCGCCGCAGTGGCTAAAAAAGTCGGTATTGATGATTTTTTCGCAGAAGTCATGCCAGAAGATAAAGCCAATAAAGTGGCTGAACTTCAGCAACAAAATGAAGTGGTTGGTATGACCGGCGATGGGATTAATGACGCCCCCGCATTAGCGTTAGCCGATGTTGGCTTTGCTATTGGAACAGGCACTGATGTGGCGATAGAAAGCGCTGATATTACCTTAATGCGCGGATCACTTCATGGCTTAGCCGATGCGATAGCCATTAGTAAAGCAACGCTGCGCAACATTAAACAAAACTTGTTTGGCGCGTTTATTTACAACGTCGCGGGTATTCCCTTAGCAGCAGGTGTGCTTTTCCCTGTTTTTGGTATTTTGCTAAATCCAGTGATTGCCGGGGCTGCGATGGCCTTTTCATCACTTACCGTAGTGAGTAACGCTAACCGTTTACGTTTGTTTAAAGCCAAAGAACACTAGGAGCTTCAATATGTTAATTAATTTACTGTGTATCGCATTAATCGGTTTTATCATTTGGTGGTTTTGGCTATATAAACCGACAAAGGATTCTAGTGTTGACGCTAGTACATTGATACTGGTTAAAGACGGTGTGTATACGCCTGCACGAATTAAAATTTCGGCTAATACACCAACAGAGATAACTTTTTTACGCCAAGATAAATCCGGATGTTCAGCCACAGTCCTGCTACCCGACTTGGAGATTAGCCAGGATTTAGCGCTGGATAAGCCCACGACGATATCATTACCAGCTCTGGAAAAGGGTGAGTATCCATTTCATTGTCAGATGCAAATGTATAAAGGTGTATTGATTGTTGAGTAAACACTAGATATCCATGCGTATTTTTCAATATGTTGGTATCAATGATGAAGATAATAGCAGTATTAAAATGAGCCTTTTTGAACTTTGCAATCAATATCTTGATTCTAACCTAAGCTGTTTACGGTCTAGGTTAGAAAATTGGCCATTTTTTGTTAATTACTTTTTACCTAAATCATCAGAAAAATGATGAGTTAATGATTAAGAGAGACATTATGAGTGATTTTGAACATAGACCGGGCGTTAAAGAAGCCACTTTAGTTGTCAGAAACCTAAGATTAACTGGAGTAGATAATCAAAATTTAGAAGCATTAAAGACTGAGATAGACAAACTGTTTGGCATAGAAGAAGTGATTTATAATGACAAATCGGGATCTATTTATCTAACCTATGATGCCAGCCATATCAATTTAGAAGGTATTGAAGCGGTTATCAGAAAGCATGGTGCTAATATTCATAACGATTGGTGGACTCATGTGAAGGAAAGTTACTACCAATTTGTGGATCAAAACATCAAAGATAATGCAAATCATCAACCACATAGTTGCCACAAACCCCCACCAGGATCCAAGATAAGTTAAGACAATTAGATGTTAATTTTTATCGATACAGACTATCTTTTAGTAAGAGCTTTCGAAGTGTGATCTATGTCAAGTATCAGTAGTTAAAAGTAAAAAAACACTACAGTTAACTATGATGATTTAGTCAAGTTGAGTTAACATTAATAGAACTAATTATATTGGAGTTTTATCTTGAGTCGTATGCGAATTATCACAGTGATGCTTATCTTGATGACATTTGTCAGTCAAGCTTTCGCGTCTGTGATTTTGCCATGCCCCTCTGATATGAATTCAATGTTAAGTAAATCAAATCCAGTGAATACCGCTGCGGCTAACGCTTGCCATCACCAATTAACATCAGATGCTGATGCCGTTAAAACATCTACCGCGGACATTACTGATTGTTGTGATAATCAATGTGATTGTCCGATAGGTACTTGTTTTTCAATTGCCCTTGAAATGATAATTGTCCAATCAATAACCATCTCAAGTTTGAGTAGTTTTATATCTGGTTTGACTCAAAATACGACTCCGCAATATAACTCTTCTTTATATCGTCCTCCAATATTTTTTGTTAAATAGGAAAGACCTGATCAATTTTTGATCGTCTTCCTGTTCATTTATCTTTTTTAAAATAAATTAACAAGATATTACCGTTGTTCGGATTCAATACGAGCATTGGTGATTAATTTGGAGGCTATATGTCTTTAATTTACAAGAGATTGGGTGAAATTTACACTCAATATATTTTAATGGTAGTGATGTTCTCTACTAGTCTCAGTGTTGCTGTGTATGCTGCTGAACCAGTACAGACATTAACACTGGAAGAAGCCGTTTATCTCTCTCAATCAAACGATCCCTGGTTAGTCAGCAATCAATTTCAACAAGATGCTATTCAATCAGAGAGTATCGCGGCAGGAACCTTACCAGATCCAAAAATCAGTGTTGGTTTAGCTAATTTGTCCATAAACACTTTTGATTTTGGACAAGAAGCAATGACTCAAATGAAAGTTGATGTCACTCAAATGTTTCCCCGTGGTGATAGCTTAAGTTTACGCAAACAACAACTTGAGTTAATGGCTGAGCAATATCCTTTTTTAAGACAAGATAGACGAGCAAAGTTAAGTGTCACCACAGCTCAAATTTGGTTTGATGTATATAAAGCGCAAGAGAGCATTGCACTGATTGAGCGCAATCGGAACTTATTTGAACAACTATCAGATGTTGTTAAAGCAGGGTATTCATCTGCTTTAGTTAAATCTAATCAGCAGGATATTATTCGTGCTCAGTTAGAGGTGACCCGTCTTGAAGATAAGCTGACCGTTTTGGCCCAGCAAGAAGATATGTTTAAACAGAAATTATCTGAATGGGTTGGTAAGGCATTTGTTGATGAATATCGAATAGGTCATGAACAAGATTATGAGCTGTTATTTTCGACGTTCACCGTCCCTAATATACTTCCTCAAATTAAACTAACGAATCCTAATCTTTATTTCGATGAGGAAAAAAGCCAACATTACCAACAGTCTCTGTATGAAGCGTTCTCTGTTCATCCACTCATTTCAGCATTGGAGCAAAGAATTGAGTCAAGCCGAAAAGGTGTCGAGTTGAAAAAGCAATTGTATAAGCCAGAATGGGGTGTAAATGCTGGATACAGTTATCGAGGCAATGATCCTATGGGTAATTCTCGCGATGATTTGCTATCAATTGGTGTGAGTTTTGATTTACCAATATTTACTTCGTCAAAACAAGACAAGCAAGTTCAAGCCGCTATTTATCAATCGGAATCAATTAAAACGGAAAAGTGGTTACTGCTTCGAAACATGATGGCGTCATACGGTACTGCGAAAGCGCAACTTCTTAAATTGGAACAACGTCAGACACTCTATAACGATTTTTTATTACCTCAAATGCAAGATCAAGCTGATGCGTCGCTAACGGCTTACACAAATGATAAGGGTGATTTCGCTGAAGTCGTACGTTCCCTCATTGCTCAATTAAATACTCAATTAGATGCTTTGGCCATTAACGTTGATTTACAGAAAGTTAAAGTTCAATTGAACTATTTTTTTACCCCTAAAGTGGGCCCAGTTAGCATCTCACATAAATCTTATGTTGATGGAGAAGTAAAATGAACAGCAATTTGAAAATGATCAGCATATTAGTTATCGGTATTCTTACTGGTATTAGTGCATCAACCCTATATACACCGCAGAATCAGATAACTTCAGAGGACAGTGCAAAAGCTAAGCCTTCATATTGGGTCGCACCTATGAATCCTAATTATCGTAGTGATAAACCTGGGAAATCACCAATGGGTATGGATCTTATACCTGTATACGAAGATGGCACCGATTCGACAGATTTTGGACCTGGTGCCATTAAAATATCACCTGCTGTGATTAATAAACTTGGTATGCGCACATCCGTAGCAACGCTTGGAGCACTGGAAACTAGCATTAAAACAGTAGGATACGTTCAATACGATCAAGATCAACTTATTCATATTAATCCTAGAGTAGAAGGATGGATTGAAGAACTTTATGTAAAAGCCTCTGGTGATCCGGTTATTAAAGGGCAACCTATATATTCGATTTATTCTCCTGCTTTAGTTAATGCACAAGAAGAAATGTTATTAGCATTAAATCGAAAAGATCAACGTTTGATTACAGCATCTGAAGCTCGGTTAAAAGCATTATTAATACCAAGCGAGGAGATTAAAGCGCTACGAAAAAATAGAACAGTCAAACAAAATATTACATTTTATGCTGACCAAAGTGGTGTTATTGATAATTTGAATATAAGGGAGGGATCGTTTGTTAAACCGGGTATGACAATGTTTTCAGTTGGCTCATTATCACAAGTATGGGTTGAAGCTGAAGTTTTTGAACGTCAAGCAAACATGGTTAAAGTTGGGCAAGCTGTTGAAATGAAATTAGATTACCTGCCAGGCCAATTTTGGCAAGGAAAAGTCGATTATGTCTACCCGACATTAGACAGTAAAACAAGAACGCTAAAAGTGAGATTGCGTTTCGATAATACCAATGCGGCATTAAAGCCAAATATGTTTGCTCAAGTGTCGATAAAAACACGAAGTGAAGAGGACGTATTACTGTTACCAAGGGAGGCTGTTATTAGAACAGGAAACTCTGATCGAGTTGTACTTGCCCTCGGTGAAGGTAAATATAAATCTGTAGCGGTAACGTTAGGGCGATTAGATGATGACAGCATTCAAATAGAGTCAGGACTGTACGAGGGAGATATTGTAGTCTCGTCTGCACAATTTTTATTGGATTCTGAATCAAATAAAACTTCTGATCTTAAACGTATGACAGCACCAGAAGATGAGCAAGAAAATATTCAAGCCATCACATCTGAAACCGCCTGGGTAGAGGCAAAAGTAAATGGTTTAATGGCTGCACATCGAATGATTAATGTGGACCATCAAGCTGTCAATGAATGGGAATGGCCACAAATGACCATGGACTTTACTGTTGATGACAGTGTGGATTTCTCTGTATTTACCGTTGGTGCTGTGCTTCATATTGAATTAGAAAAAACATCAGACGGCTTGGTCAAAGTGGTAAATATACACTATCCCAAAGATACTGATGATGTATCTAATACAACACATCAAACAGATCATTCAGGAATGGAGATGGGAGAATAACCATGATTGAATCAATAATACGATGGTCTGTAGCAAACAGATTTTTTGTTTTGCTCGCCAGTGCAATTCTCGTCGGCGCGGGTTTATTTTCACTTAAAAATACCCCTATTGATGCTTTGCCTGATTTATCTGATGTTCAGGTAATTATTAAAACAAGTTATCCAGGTCAAGCCCCACAAGTAGTTGAAGATCAAGTCACTTACCCTTTAACTACGGCTATGCTGTCTGTACCTGGTGCAGTAACGGTAAGGGGATTCTCTTTTTTTGGTGATTCATATGTCTATGTCATCTTTGATGAAGAAACCGATTTATATTGGGCTCGTAGTCGTGTGTTGGAATATCTTAGCCAAGTTGTTTCAACGTTACCTGATAATGCAAAGCCTCAATTAGGACCTGACGCAACTGGTGTGGGCTGGGTATATTTATATGCACTAGTTGATAGAACCGGTAAACACGATATTAGTGAGTTACGCAGCTTACAGGACTGGTTTTTAAAGTATGAATTACAAACAGTCCCTGGTGTTTCTGAAGTGAGTGCTCTAGGTGGGATGGTCAAACAGTATCAGATTAAGGTTGACCCAGATAAGTTGCGTGCATTTGGTATACCTTTAGCCGCTATTCAAATGGCGATTAACCGTGGTAATCAAGAAATTGGTGCCTCTGTAGTCGAAATCGCTGAAGCTGAATATATGGTTCGTGCCACAGGATATCTTGAGAATAAAGAGGACATCGGCAATATTCCTTTAGGCGTGAACAATAATGGCACACCATTACTGCTAAAAGATGTTGCGGATATAGGGACCGGACCGCAAATGCGACGAGGCGTCGTTGATCTAAATGGTGAAGGTGAGACTGTCGGTGGCATTATTGTGATGCGATTTGGTGAAAATGCCCAAAAGACTATTGATGGTGTGAAAGCTAAATTAGAGACACTGAAAAAAGGCCTTCCAGAGGGGGTGGAAGTTGTGACCGTTTACGATCGCAGCGGTTTAATTGAGAGAGCCGTATCAAACTTAGGGTTTAAACTACTAGAGGAGTTTTTAGTCGTAGCTTTAGTCTGTATGGTATTTTTGGCGCATGTAAGATCATCACTTGTTGCGATTGTTAGCTTACCAGTTGGTATTTTAACAGCATTTATTATTATGCACTTGCAGGGGTTAAATGCCAATATCATGTCTTTAGGTGGTATTGCTATTGCAATTGGTGCTATGGTCGATGGCGCCATTGTAATGATTGAAAATATGCATAAACATATGGAACGAACGCCATTGACGGCAGAAAACCGTTGGCAGGTTGTAGCGCGGTCTGCCAGCGAAGTTGGCCCGGCATTGTTTTTTAGTTTACTTATTATTACTGTTAGTTTTTTACCGGTATTTACCCTCGAAGCACAGGAGGGAAGGATGTTTTCACCGCTTGCGTTTACTAAAACTTACGCAATGGCTGCATCGGCAGCGTTAGCTATTACCTTAGTGCCAGTGCTAATGGGATACTTTATTCGGGGAAAAGTGCTTCCTGAACACAAAAACCCCGTTAATCGATTGTTAACTGCTGTATATATGCCAGTGTTGAAAAAAGTATTGGCTTTCCCGAAAATAACCCTCCTATTTGCGTTATTTGTGTTGGCAATTGGTGTGTGGCCGTTAAATAAAATTGGTAGTGAGTTTATGCCTCCACTAGATGAAGGCGATCTAATGTATATGCCGACCACTTACCCTGGTATTTCTATTGGTAAAGCTCGCCAATTAGTGCAACAAATGGATAAGTTAATTTACACAGTACCCGAGGTTAAAACCGTATTTGGCAAGGTTGGCCGAGCAGACTCTGCAACGGATCCTGCACCTCTAACAATGGTGGAAACGTTTATTCAGCTTAAGCCCAAAAGCGAGTGGAGAGAAGGACTGACGACTGAGAGTTTAAAACAAGAATTAGACTCATTAGTAAAGTTACCCGGTGTGACGAACGCATGGGTAATGCCAATTAAAACCCGAATTGACATGTTGGCGACAGGGATTAAAACGCCTGTAGGGATTAAAATTGCAGGTCCTAGCCTCAAGGAAATTGAGAAAATTGGTAAACAATTAGAGGAAATCCTTAAAGATGTTAAAGGGACTGCGTCAGTATACGCTGAGAGGGTTGCAGGTGGACGTTATATTAAAGTTGATATCCAGAGGGAGAATGCTGCTCGGTATGGTTTAAATATAGCGGATGTTCAACAAGTTGTGGCTACAGCGATCGGTGGTATGAATATTTCACAAACAGTTGAAGGCTTAGAACGATATCCAATTAATTTACGCTATCCTCAGGATTATCGAAATTCTCCTGAAGCATTAGCTTTATTGCCTATCGTCACTCCGCAAGGTTTGAGGATTTCTTTAGGGGATGTAGCGGATATTGTTATCGAAAATGGACCACCAGGTATTAAAAGTGAAAATGCTCGTCTTAATGGTTGGGCTTATATCGATATTGAAGATGTCGATATCGGTAGTTATGTTGAAATAGCCCAAAAAGTTGTTAGTGATAAATTGGTATTACCTGCCGGTTACTCTATTACCTGGGCAGGTCAATATGAGTATATGGAAAGAGCAAAAGCGAAGCTTACTTACGTAGTACCATTGACTTTGTTTATTATCGTTATTTTATTGTTCATGAATTTCCGCAATGCTGTTGAAGTAGGAATTATTGTGGGAACATTGCCTTTTGCAATGGTGGGCAGTATTTGGTTAATGTATATACAAGGTTTTAATTTTTCAGTTGCTGTAGGGGTAGGTTTTATAGCATTGGCGGGTGTGGCTGTCGAAATTGGCGTCATTATGCTTGTCTATTTAAACCAAGCCTATAGAGAAGCGATTGATCATAGTTCACAGCAGCTAGAAAAATTTGATGAACTAAAGTTGATTCAATCCGTTATTCAAGGTGCAGGTATGCGTGTACGTCCTGTAATGATGACCGCAGCAGCAATCATTGCTGGATTATTACCTATACTTTATGGTACTGGAACAGGTTCCGAGGTGATGAGTCGAATTGCTGCGCCAATGGTCGGCGGAATGGTCAGTGCAATCATACTGACACTATTAATTGTTCCTGTTGTGTTCTTTTTATGGCGTCGTGCTCAATTGAGACATGAGGAACGATAGTGTTGAGTTGATTAAAAAATGATGCAGATAAAAGTATCTGCATCGTTATTTTTATATTAGATTGATTTTTATTTTCATTTAATTATGTTTTTCAAATGAATTTTCATTGCTAAATGCAGTATTTTTCACTAATATTATTCTATAATCATTGGAGATATATTTTGCGTAGAGTCCATTTAATCATGATGTTTGTTTTACTGACGTTTGTCGGTCAAACTTTTGCGTCTGTGATTATGCCTGGTACTATGCCAATGAGTTCAATGACGACTTCAAATATGCCTGCTGAAAATGGCAAAGCATGTCATGACGCTAGTATGCAAATGAACATGGATATGAACGATGGTGCGGATGATAATTGCTGCGCCCAAGCGTGCCATTGTCCTGTCGGCTCATGTTTATCCATCGCTTTAACGATGGCCATGCCAACGCTTAAATCAGAAGTCAGCTTAGTTAATTCTGCAACAATGTTTACCTCAGCACTAATGCCCCAGTATTTTTCATCTTTATACCGTCCTCCAATATTTGCCTAACATAGGCACAGTTACGCCTTTTTTTTGCTAACTGTCCTAGCCAATCATGTAGTTTCAATTTTTTAACTTTTTTCGGTTAATAAACTGACATTAAACCGCGTTGTTTAATGTGACGAAATTTGATTTGGAGGCAATATTATGTCTGCTCTATATCGCAATTCTATTCGTTTTTTTCGTGTCATAGGTACTATTTTTATTCTGCAAATTATGGGAGGGATGTTACCTGCCCATGCAGCGGAGCCCGGCACTACGGCGCCATTACTCACTGTTTATAAAGATGCCAATTGTGGCTGTTGTGAGAAATGGCTTACGCATATTAGTGAGCGTGGATTTAATGTTGATGCCCACAATATTAACAACCTTTATGAGTTTAAACAGTCAAAGGGTATTCCTGCTTCAATGCAATCTTGCCATACCGCAGTGTCATCTCAAGGTTATGTGTTTGAAGGGCATATCCCTGCAAAATTCATTAGTCGTTTTTTAGCCACCCCCCCTAAAGATGCTATCGGCCTAACCGTACCCGCTATGCCTGTGGGCAGCCCTGGTATGGAGTACCAAGATAAATTTATGCCATACCAAGTCTTACTGTTGAAAAATGATGGCAGTAGCCAGGTATACGCCCAAGTGAACTCGCTTGAGGAGTCTGTGCAATGAAATCTCAATACATGATAAAACCCATGATTCAAACGACAAACAGTGAACTCAACAACAGCCGACGCCGGTTTGTGTTTGGTGCATCCGCCATGTTGGCATTGATGTCGATCCCTTTCCCTAAAAATGCCTTTGCCAATGCGTTAAGCCAATCGTTGAGCCAGCTCTCTGGCAAAGTGTTTGACTTATCAATTGACTATAAAATGGTTAATTTTACCGGGAAATCTGCTCGAGCGACTGTTGTAAACCAATTACTGCCCGCGCCGTTATTACGTTGGAAAGAAGGTGAAACAGTCACCTTAAGAGTAAAAAATAATCTCGACCATGATAGCTCTATTCACTGGCACGGTATTATTTTACCCACCGAAATGGACGGTGTGCCTGGCTTTAGCTTTGATGGCATTAAACCCGGTGAAACATTTGAGTATCAATTTACCGTCCAGCAAAGTGGCACATATTGGTATCACAGTCATTCAGGCTATCAAGAACAAACCGGTTTATTCGGTGCTATTGTGATTGATCCGGCTACCCCCGATCCGGTTGTATATGACCGTGACTATGTGATCATGCTGTCTGATTGGTCTGACGAAGCCCCTGAAAACATTTATGCCAAATTAAAGAAACAAGCCGATTACTATAATTACCGTGAGCGTACGGTAATGGATTTTTTCTCTGACGTGAATAAAAATGGCTTAGCCAATACGTGGAACGCTCGTTCGATGTGGAATAACGCGCGCATGAGTGACAGAGACATATCTGATGTTACGGGTTCAACTTACACCTATTTAATGAATGGCAATCCTCCGCAACAGGGCTGGCAAGGATTGTTTGAACAAGGTGAAAAAGTGCGCTTACGCTTTATAAATAGTTCTGCGATGACCATATTTGATGTACGTATACCGGGTCTCAAAATGAGTGTTGTTGCCAGTGATGGTCAGAACATTCAACCGGTTTCTGTGGATGAATTTCGAATCGGTGTTGCTGAAACCTATGATGTGGTTATTGAGCCAGAGGTTGATAATGCCTATTGTATTTTCGCTCAAAGTATTGACCGCACCGGCTTTACGGTAGGTAACCTTACCTCAGATGCCAGTTTACATGCTCCTATTCCCCCAATGGATCCAAGGCCAGTCCTTGGCCACAGTGATATGGGCATGGATATGAGTGATATGGATATGAGCGGTATGGATCATAGCAAAATGGACATGGGCGCTGGTGATATGTCAGGCATGGATCACAGCAAGATGGCTATGGGTGGCGGTGATATGTCAGGCATGGATCACAGCAAGATGGCTATGGACGGCGGTGATATGCCTGGCATGGATCATAGCAAGATGGCTATGGGCAGCGGTGATATGTCAGGCATGGATCACAGCAAGATGGCTATGGGTGGCGGTGATATGTCAGGCATGGATCACAGCAAAATGGCCATGGACGCTGCGAAAGCGACAGTCTCAGGACTAGGGCTTGCAGGCTTTGGCAGTAACAATGAAATTAAACACATTGACACCGAGTTCGGCCCACAAGTGGATATGCGTGCAGATGCGCCAAAAAGTGGTTTACACGATCCCGGGATTGGATTGCGTGACCATCAACAACAATTTAATCGCAAAGTATTAACTTATGGCGATATTAAAGGCTTACATCCTACCTACGACACGCGCCAACCTAGCCGCGAAATTCAACTGCATTTAACCGGCAATATGAACCGATATATGTGGTCTGTGAATGGGGTGAAATTTATGGACGCCGCGCCATTAGAGTTTGAATACGGAGAAAGACTGCGGATCACCTTAGTGAACGACACGATGATGACTCACCCTATGCATTTGCATGGTATGTGGAGTGAGTTAGAGACAGGCGACCCTGATTTTATTCCCCGTAAGCACACGGTATTAGTTCAGCCGGGTTCTAAAATCAGTTACTTAGTCACCGCCGATGCAAAAGGGCAATGGGCATATCATTGCCACTTGTTATTCCACATGCCAGGCATGTTCAGAAAAGTCGTGGTGAAATAAGGGGAATACAGATGAATAAAACGAATTTAGTGGCATTGGGACTGTTGAGTCTGAGCGCCTCATTGGCTAGCTCAGCTGTGTTTGCCGGCGGTAATGATGATCCTCTATTAACAAAAGTCATGCTGGATCAATTTGAAAAAGGCGTGGATCCGCAAGATCCTACCCAGTTTAGTGCACAAGCCTGGTTAGGTTACGATTTGAATAAGTTGTGGCTTAAAACAGAAGGTGAATATTCAAATAGTGATAAGCAAGACCTTGAAATTCAGGCTCTTTACAGTAAGCCCATCGCACCATACTGGGATGTACAATTCGGTATTAAAACCGATATCAAACCGACGCCGAACCGTAATTGGGCTGTGATTGGGGTTCAAGGGTTAGCGCCATATTTCTTTGATATTGATGCGGCCTTATTCATCGGTGATCAAGGCCGTACGGCTATGCGTGTGAGTGCGGAATATGAACTGTTAATCACTCAAAAGTTGATACTCACACCTGAAGTAGAAGTTAATTTATTTGGTAAGGACGATGCTGAACTTGGAATAGGCTCAGGCTTATCTGACGTCAGTGCAGGGCTGCGATTGAGATACGAGATTGTTCGAGAGTTCGCACCCTATATCGGTGTGGATTGGCGTCAGAAGCTCGGTAATACCGCCGATTACGCCCGAAATGAAGGGGAAGAAACACAAGAAACCCAGTTTGTTATTGGTTTTAGAGCTTGGTTCTAAGACCTCGTTCGTACACTGAGTTATAAGCTTGGCGCCAAGATGTTAGCTAAGCCAATATTTAATCATTTATGTAAACCGTTTTTCGATCGTTAAAAACAATATAAAAGGAAATATCATGAAATTATTTAACAACGTTTTAGTCGTAACAAGTCTATTCCTGAGTGCTTCAGCATTTGCTCATGTCGGACTGGGCAGTTCTATGCCCGCTAACGGTGCGATGCTAAGTCAAGCCCCAACAACGCTTGAACTGACCTTTACGGCTCCGGTACGTTTGGTCAAATTAACAATGCAAGATGAGAAGCAGCAAAGCGTACCGCTAACATTACCTTCAAGTGCGACCAGCCAAGCAGCATTTTCATTCGCTCTACCAGCATTAAACGCAGCTAATTACACAGTTAACTGGATGATCATGGGTGACGACGGTCATAAGATGAAAGGCAACATGAGCTTTATGCTTCACGACTCTGGCATGAACACTCGCAGTGCACCGCCTATGACAATGGAGCATGAGACTAGCGAGCACACTGCACATCAATAAGTGGATGAGTAAACATGATATTAACCGTATTTGAAATATCGGTGTTGATATCTAAATGGGTTATCTATCTGAGTGTTGCCGCCGTTATTGGCGGCACATTGATGCAATATCTCATTAAGGGTCAACCGAACCTTGGTATTAACGTTGCAAAATATACCTTCGTAGGTGCCGTTTTGGGGTTGATTGCCGTCAGTATCAACTATTTTGCTCAAGTAGGGGCTTTTGCTGAAAGTGGCTTGATGGGAATATTTGATGCGCAGATGCATGCTTTTCTTTGGCCAACCCAGGTAGGGCAAACGGTGCTTTGGCGCTTAATCGGTTTTGGGATAATGCTAGTGGTTAGTGGTTTACTGTTACATAAGAACCGTTATATCAAAACGTTTTCTGCGGTATTAGCGATTCTCAGCTGTCTGTTAATTGCTGTCACGTTTACTTTTATTGGCCATAGCACTGAGCTGGGATTGCTTGCTCAAGGCTTAATATTGATACACGTGTTGATCATTGGCAGCTGGATAGGCGCTTTTTATCCATTATGGAAATTATGCAGCACCGATGACAACATCGTCATAAAAAATGTCATGGATACATTTGGTCGTTTAGGCATAGTGATTGTCATTCTTGTGTTGCTCTCAGGCATGGGAATGGTGTGGATGTTGTTTGATAGTCCCACTGAATTATTCAGCTCCGATTATGGTATTGCGGTCACCATCAAGCTCTGTTTGGTGGCTATCATTTTGCTTATAGCAGCATGGCATAAATTGGTTTTAGTACCGAAATTAACGATTGCGAACCCATTACTCGCAAAGCAAAAACTACAAAAATCGATTGGATTAGAAGCATTAATAGCAGTACTGATATTAGCGACAACAGCGGTACTTTCGAGCGTGCTAGGTCCTATGAGCCTTGGATAATCACTATAAATTAACAGAGAGATAAAAATGAAGAATAGCCCTTTAACAATACTCATAACGACCGGGATATTACTGATGTCAGCAGGACAAAGCACATTGAGCTTCGCCCATGGTGATGAAACTCACCCTATAGAACAAAAAACGTTTATCGGTGTTGATTCCGCCGCGGGTAATGTTGTCAAACAATTTCATGTTGCATTACAAACGGGCAATGAGGCTATTGTCAGGCAGTCATTAGCTGTCAATGTGCAAATTTATGAAGGTGGAAAAGTAGAACGTTCACTTACGGATTATGCCAATCATCACATGCTTGCAGATATGGCCTACTTAAAAGGGTTAACCATAACGCCAAAAGAACACCAAGTAACGATTACAGATGACATTGCTATTTCAACGTCAATAAGTCACGCCCAAGGTGAATATAAAGGTAAAAGTATTGACTCAATGACCATGGAAACGCTTGTGTTAATTAAACAAGCGGATGGTAATTGGAAAATAACCCACGTGCACTGGTCGTAACTAATAAAAGTTTCATCAACCAGATAAGGGATTATCTTGAGCTTCTTTGTAGGTGCTCCCAAGAAAACCACAAAGACTCGGATCATGTTAGTGCATGATATTTTATGGAAAAGGATTTCCATTTTTTATATAAAAAAAGACCGGAATAACTCCAGTCTTTTTTGATTTTGCATTCAAATATTAACTTTCAATAAGTTGCATAGTAGTAATGCAAGTTCTATCATTATTGAAAGTAGACAGTACCTCTCTTGCCACTCTTTCGCTTCCGTCTTTTGCTTTATGATAAATATTGAATGCTAAGTTTTTATCTTTTGGAACCCAAAAG
The DNA here is from genome assembly GCF_014163845.1 of Shewanella sp. SR43-4. Lineage (NCBI taxonomy): Bacteria > Pseudomonadati > Pseudomonadota > Gammaproteobacteria > Alteromonadales > Shewanellaceae > Shewanella > Shewanella sp. SR43-4. The sequence goes on from NZ_JACJEB010000010.1 coordinate 214,492, forward strand.
TCTATAAATCCATCACGTTGTGTCGTGACTTGTTTGTCTATTAATGTTTCACCTGTATCAGTATCAATCATGACAACTTTCATTACTTGATTTTTTATCTCACCGGTACAACCTGTTAAAACATGATTAGTACATGGATGAGAGCTATTAATGTACGGAGCTATTGATAGAAAAAATTGATCTTTTGGTATTGCTACAGAACTACTTTTACCATCTGAAAAAGTTGCAACTATTCTATTGGGTAGAACTTTTATCATTATCCCTTCATTATTTTTATATAGTGTATGTGCTGTTGTTACAGCACTCTTATAATCTAAATCTTTAAACGTTTCTGAATTTATTGTGGCGGCATATGATTGACTTGAAAAAGCAATTATAAGTCCTAGTAAAATATTTTTTTTAATCATGATATGAATCTTCCTATGTTGTTTTTGTGAGATAATATATTTTGTTTAAATGTGTTTATCTATTTTTATTGTAATGTTTGTAGTTTATTTTATATTGATCGAATTAACATTTTTGATATTAATTTAATATTTTTTGTTATTTTAAATATTTCCTTCA